>JAOPZG010000503.1 GCA_025964215.1 Conexibacter sp. | reverse complement strand
GCGCCGGGCAGGTCGTCTCCGACGCGACCACGGTCGTGGGCAACACGGTCGGCGGCCAGGCGGGCGCGGCCGTCAAGCAGACAGGTGCCGCCGTGGGCAGTACCGTCGACAACGTGACCCAGGGAGTTACCGGCGCGGTCGGCGGCCTGCTCGGAGGCAAGTGAGCGGCGGGCCGGCGCGCGGCCAGCCCACCGACGCCGACCTCCTCGGCTCGCTCACCGACACCGGCCTCTACGCGATCGGCGCGTTCTTCGCCGATCGCCATCCGGACCTCTGCGACGACGTCGTCGCCGAGGCCCAGGCGATCGAGGACGAGGGCCTCGCGGAGTGGGCGCGCCGCGAGGGCGCGACGCTCGAGTCGGCCTCCCAGACGCTGGTCACCGGACTGGCCGTCCGGTACTACAAGGCCGTGGCCGGGACGTCCGGGTAGACTGGAGGAGTACCTCGGGGCGTGGCGCAGCCTGGTAGCGCGCGCCGTTCGGGTCGGCGAGGTCCCCGGTTCGAATCCGGGCGCCCCGATACACGCAGCACGAAGGGCCGCACACCCGATGCGGCCCTTCCTCGTTAACCGGCGGCGAAGGTCCCAGGGCGACCAGCGGACACCGGCCTCAAGTTGTACGGCTCGGTGGCCGACGGAAGAGCCTGACGGCGTTCGGGCTCTTTTTGCGCGGCGTCTTCGGTCCAGCCCCTTCGCTCCAGGAGCCTCACACCCCCTTGTCCTCCTCCGCCTTCCGCGGCGCGCCGCTCGCGCGTGCCGTGCTGGCCGCAGCCTCGCTGCTGCTCGTCTCCGGCTTCACCGCCACCGCCGCCCAGGCCGTCACGCCGAGCTACGGCGTCTCGACCGGCAGCGGGACCCTGACCCCGGTCGACCCGGGCACCTCCACGCCTGTCTTCGGGACCGGCCAGGACGACGAGACCACCGTCGTCACCGCGCCCTTCCCCGTCTCGCTCTACGGCGTGACCAGCTCGTCGCTGACCGTCGACACCAACGGCTACGTCGGGATCGGCACCGGCACCGATGACAACCTCGGCAGCACCGACGACACCGACTTCGGCACGCCGGTCGTCGTGGCCTACAACGACGATCTCGACACGACCACCGACGGTGACGTGCGAGCCGAGACCCGCGGCGTCGCACCCGACCGCCAGTTCGTCATCCAGTGGGACGTCGCCGTTCACGGCGACACCAACGCGACCGCGCGCTTCCAGGTCATCTTCAACGAGGACAACGCCGACGTCGAGGTCGACTACGGTGGCACGCTCGACGTGGCAGACACCGGCTGGATCGGCACGAAGCTCGACCAGAGCGAGCTCGTCCGCCCGGGCGCCGCGGCGTCGCCCTACCCGGCCGACGGCACGATCCTGAACTACAGCCCGAACAACTTCCACCTGACCGCGTCCGTCCCCGGGCGCACCGGCGCGACGCCGGACTTCACCGGCTCGACCAACCACCTGGCCGACGACGTCGATCTCGACGTCTACAGCGGGACCGACACCACCGCTGCCACCGGCACGCGCGTCAGCAGCTACTCGACCACGCCCGACGGGTTCAGCGGCGCGTACGACGTGACGCAGTCGACCCCGCTCGCCGCAGGCACCTACACCCTCGTCGCGAGCCAGCCGAGCGCGGGCCTCGCCAAGACGCGCGAGACGTTCATCGTCGACACCACGGCGCCGGCCGGGCTGACGCTCACCGGTCCTCCGGCGCGCAGCGACCAGCCGGAGCCGACGTTCACCGGCGCCGCCGGCACGGCGACCGGCGACCAGCAGCCGACGGTCGAGATCCACGAGGGCTCGACGGTCTCCGGCACCGTGGTCGAGTCGGTCGCCACGACCGGCGGCGCGACCTACACCGGCACCTCCGGCGGCCTCGACGACGGCACCTACACGGCGCAGGCCGTGCAGGTCGACGACAGCGGCAACGAGAGCGACTCGACGGCCGTGACGTTCACGGTCGACACCGAGTCCGCCTCGCCGTACTTCTCGCGCACGCCGGCGATGCAGGGCCCGGAGCCGTACTTCACCGGCTTCGGCAGCGACGACGCCGGCGACGCCGCGTCGGTCACGGTCGCGATCTTCGCGGGCTCGGCGGCCACCGGCGCTCCCGTGCAGACCTACAACAACGTCACGTTCGACGAGGACGGTCGCTTCACCGTCGAGGGCACCACCCTGGCCGAGGGCGTCTACACCGCCCGCGTCTCGCAGGGCGACGACGTCGGCAACCCGCTCGGCACCGACACCTACACCTTCACGGTCGACGCCACGGCGCCGGCGCTGACGGTGACCGGGCCGGCCGACGGCGCGACGACGACCGACACGCAGCCGCTGTTCACCGGCACGGCCGGCCGGGCGACCGGCGACAACGACACGGTCGGGATCGGCATCTACGCCGGGACCAACCTCATGGCCGATCCGGTGGCCTACGTCGAGGCGCCGATCGCCGCTGACGGCATGTGGTCGGCACGCCCGACCGTCGCGCTGGCGGCGGGCACGTACACGATCGACGCTTACCTCTACGACGACGCCGGCAACGCGACGAGCGTGTTGCGCACGCTGACGGTCGCCGGCGCGGCCGCGGCCGCGGTCCCGGTGCCCGCGGCTCCGGCCCCGGTCACCATCCCGGCCCCGCCGGTCGCGGTGTGCAAGGGCAACCGGGTCCTGCACAAGAGCATCGCCCGCCCGAGCGGCACGCACCTGAAGGTCTCGGCGACGATCAACGGCAAGAAGGTCAAGGCCACGATCGGCCGCAAGGCGATCGCCGTGGTGGTCGACCTGCGCGGCAAGGTCAAGGGCACCTACAAGCTGCGGGTCCTCATGACGCGCAAGCAGGCGACCGGCAAGCGCAAGACGGTCACGACGACCAAGACGTACACCTACAAGGTGTGCCTCTAGCCGCTAGTCGGCGATGAGGTAATAGGGGTTGGGGAGCTTGAACAGGCGGTCCGCGTGGCCGCCGTTCAAGTCCGACTCCTGGTCGCCGGCGTCGAGCACGACGTCGTACCCGCGCTGCTCGATGGCAGCGCGGGCGCCGGCCTTGAAGGCGACCGTGGCCTGGTCGGCCGGCTTGAACTGCAGGCCGTCCCAGCCCGCGGTGTAGCCGGCGCTCTTGAGGTTGTCGGCGGTCGCCTGCGCGATCGCCGACGGCCGGCCGGTCACGAAGAAGACCGCGACGCCCTTGGCGCGCGCGTCGCGGTAGAGCGCGAGGATCGGCGCGATCGCGGTGCCCGTGCCGGCGGCGGCGGGGATCGCGGTGCCGGCCGAGGAGAAGTTGGTGGCGACGAGGCCGCTGTAGTTGGAGAGGGAGGTCTCGTCGATGTCGAGGACGATCGCGGGCTTGGCGGGCGCGGCGGCGGCCTTGGCCTTCGTCTTGGGCTTGGCCTTGATCTTCGGACAGGTCCGCTTGCGCTGGTAGAGGGCCGCGCGGCCCTTCGGGCGC
>JAOPZG010000497.1 GCA_025964215.1 Conexibacter sp. | reverse complement strand
TCCGCGATCAACGGCCTCGGCTCGCCCGATACCTACCAGGACAACCTCGTCGTGATAAAGAAGGGCGAGGAGGTCGACCGCGACCTGCAGCTGCGCAACCTCGTCACGATCCATTCCACGCGCAACGACCAGGCGCTCGGGCGCGGCACGTTCCGGGTCCGGGGCGAGGCGCTGGAGATCTTCCCCGCCTACTCGGAGACGACGGCCTACCGCGCGACGTTCTTCGGCGACGAGGTCGAGTCGCTGCAGGAGTTCGACCCGCTGACCGGCGAGCTCGTCCACGGCGACATGGAGCACGCGGCGATCTGGCCGGCGTCGCACTACAACGTGCGCGAGGGGACGGTCGAGCGCTCGGTCGAGGAGATCGGCCGCGAGCTCAACCACCGCTGCACGGAGCTGGAGGCCGAGGGCAAGCTGCTCGAGTCCCACCGCCTGCGCCAGCGGTCGCAGTACGACATGGAGATGCTGCGGGAGATGGGCTTCTGCAACGGGATCGAGAACTACTCCCGGATCCTCGACGGCCGCATGCCCGGCGACCGGCCGTACTGCCTGATCGACTACTTCCCCGAGGACTTCGTCTGCATGCTCGACGAGTCCCACCAGACCGTGCCGCAGATCGGCGGCATGTACGAGGGCGACCGGTCGCGCAAGACGACGCTGATCGACTACGGCTTCCGGCTTCCGAGCGCGCTCGACAACCGCCCGCAGCGCTTCGAGGAGTTCCTCTCGATCACGCCGCAGATCCTGTTCGTGAGCGCGACGCCGGGCCAGTACGAGCGCGCCCACGCGACCGCGCAGGTCGAGCAGATCGTCCGGCCGACGGGGATCATCGACCCCGAGGTCGACGTGCGCGCGACGCGCAACCAGATCGACGACCTCATGAACGAGGTCCGCGAGCGAGTCGACAAGAACGAGCGCGTCCTGGTCACGACGCTCACCAAGAAGATGAGCGAGGACCTCACGGACTACCTGCTCGAGATGGGGTTCAAGGTCCGCTACCTGCACTCCGAGGTCGACACGCTCGAGCGGATCCAGATCATCCGCGACCTGCGGCTCGGCGAGTACGACGTCCTGGTCGGCGTCAACCTCCTGCGCGAGGGGCTCGACCTCCCGGAGGTCTCGCTGGTGGCGATCCTCGACGCCGACAAGGAGGGCTTCCTCCGCGGCGAGACGTCGCTGATCCAGACGATCGGCCGCGCGGCGCGCAACGTGGACGGCAAGGTCATCATGTACGCCGACAAGGAGACCGCCGCGATGAAGGCGGCGCTGTCGGAGACCGACCGCCGCCGCGAGATCCAGCTCAAGTACAACGAGGACAACGGCATCACCGCCGCCTCGATCGTCAAGGGCATCAGCGATATGTCGGAGTTCCTCCAGGGCGAGTCCAAGACGCCCAAGGGCAAGCGCCGCTCCGACCGCAAGAAGGTCAAGACCGAGGCGCTGACCTCGAGCGAGCTCGACAAGACGATCATCGAGCTGGAGAAGGAGATGCTCGAGGCGGCCGAGGACCTGCGCTTCGAGTACGCGGCGCGCCTGCGCGACGAGATCCGGGAGCTGCGGCGCGACCTGCGGCAGCTCACGGACATGGAGGCCCCGGCCTAGTTGTAGGTCAGCCGCAGCCCGGCGGCACGCCCCCACATGGAGGCGACGAAGGTCATCGGGAGGCCGTTGCGGGCGGTCACGCGGCGCGCGACCGCGCGGGTGGAGCCGACGCGGATCTCGGCTCCGCCGCCGGGCTTCAGCGTGGCGCGCGCGTGGCCGGCGGGGTGGCCGTGCTCATCGAAGGCACTCAACGGGCGGCGGGCGGCGGGGTCTCGCGGTACCGTGCGCCCTGGTGCTCGCCGAGGCGTTGTTGGAGTGGTACGGCCGCGAGGCGCGGGATCTCCCGTGGCGGCGCACGCGCGACCCGTACGCGATCCTCGTCTCCGAGGTCATGCTCCAGCAGACGCAGGTGGCGCGGGTGGTTCCGCGGTGGGAGGCGTGGCTCGAGCGCTGGCCGACGCCCGAGGCGCTCGCGGCGGCGCCGATCGCCGAGGTCCTGGGGGCGTGGGTCGGGCTCGGCTACAACCGCCGCGCGCTGCGGCTCCGCGAGGCGTGCGTCGCGGTGGCCGACGGCGGCTGGCCGGAGGACCTGCGGACGCTCCCGGGGATCGGGCCCTACACGGCGGCCGCGGTGGGCGCGTTCGCCTTCGGCCGCGACGAGCTGCCGGTAGACACGAACGTCCGCCGCGTCCTCGAGCGCACGGGCTTCGTCCCCTCCGCCACGCCGCCGGAGCTCGGCCAGGCGCTGATGGAGCTCGGCGCGATGGTCTGCCGTGCGCGCGAGGCGGCGTGCTCGGCCTGTCCGGTCGCGAGCTCCTGCGCCTCGGCGGGCGCGGTCGTGATCGCCCCGCGCGGGCGCGCGGGTGACGGTGTGCGCCGCGAGCGTTTCGAGGACTCCAACCGCTGGGTACGTGGCCGGGTAGTCGAGGCGCTGGCGGCGGGCGGCGAGCTTCCGGAAGGCATCGAGCTTGAGCGGTTGGAGCGCGCGATCGAGGGTCTGATCCGCGACGGTCTCGTGCGGCGTGGCACGGATGGACTCAGCCTTCCGATGTGACCGCTAGGGTTCGCGCCATGGCCCTGGACCGACAGAGCATCGAGAAGCGCGACTTCCCCATCGGCCGCCGAGGCTACGAGCCCGACGCGGTCGACGCGCACCTGGCCCGCGTCGCCGAGGAGGTCGAGGACCTGCGGCGCCGTGGCGTCGGCGCGGGCGGGACCGCGAAGACGAGCCCCGCCTCGCTGGCGCAGGCGGCGTCCGAGCAGGTGCGCTCGATCGTCGAGGCCGCCGAGGCCAGCGCCGCCGCCATCGAGCGCGGCGCGCAGGACGAGGCGCTGCGGATCCGCGACGAGGCCGAGGCCGACGCGCGCGAGACGCGCGACGAGGCCGTCGCCCAGAGCCAGGAGCAGGTCGGCAACGTCCGCTCCGCCACGACGCAGATGCTCCAGCGCGTCGACGCGATGGAGTCCGAGCTGGCCGGCCTGGTCGAGAGCCTGCGCACCGGCGCCAACCGCCTGACCGCCGACATGTCGCTGCTGGAAGGCGGCATGGGCGACCTCTACGACGCCGCGGGCCGCGCCAAGGCGTCCTCGACGCCGACCTCGGCCGCGCCGCGCGTGGTCGAGTCGGTCCCGCTGGCCGTCGCGCCGGCGGCGGCGGAGCTCGAGGAGGACGACGACGAGGGCCCCTTCGTCGCCGAGGAGGCCGAGGCCGTCGTCGACGAGCCCGTCGCCTCCACGCCGCCGCCCGCGCCCGCGCCGGTCGCCGCCGCGGAGCCCGTCG
>JAOPZG010000482.1 GCA_025964215.1 Conexibacter sp. | reverse complement strand
GGATCCCGCGCGAGTCGCCGGTCGTCGGCAGGAACCAATGCAAGGTGATGGTCATGAGATCCCCTTCGCCACGATGGCGTTGAAGTTCACCTTCTTGGGGATCACCTGGTGGCTGCTCAGCGTGTCGGCGAGCGACTGCTCGAACGCGACCGCCTGCGACGAGACCGGCCCGAGCGACATGATGCGCTTGGGCACCGCCGCGCGCGTCGTGGCGACCGGCAGGCCGGACTCCTTCGCCCACGCGACCGCCCACTGGTCCTGATGCGTCCGCGCCCAGGCGTAGGCCGTGCGCAGCCGCCCGACGAAGTCCTTGAGCGCCGCGGCGCGATCCGGATCGGCGACGGCCTTGGCCGAGGCGATCTCGAACGACCAGCCCTGCTCGTCCGGCGGGCCGCCCGCGATCCCGCGCGCGCCCGCCGCCTCGGCCTGCGCGACGAACGGATGCCAGACCGCCCATGCGGCCACCTTGCCGGAGGAGAACGCGGCGAGGCCGTCGGCCGGCGCCAGGTAGGTCAGCTTCACGTCGCTCGGCTTCAGCCCGATGCGGTCGAGCAGCCGCAGGATGAACCCGTGCGCGGAGCTGCCCTTCGGCACCGCGATCGCCTTGCCCTTCAGCTGCTCGGGCTTGGTGATGTCGGAGCCCTTGGGCACGAGCAGCGTGTCGTCCTGGCGCGTCGCGAAGCGCATCGTCGCGATGACCTTGAAGTCCGCGTTGCCGGCCGCGCCGAAGATCGGCGGCGTGTCGCCGACGCCCGCGACGTCGATCTTGTCCGCGCCCGCGGCCTCGACCAGCGGCGGCCCGAAGGTGAAGGTCGACCAGTCGATCTTGTAGGGGATGCCCTGGAGCGCGCCCGAAGCCTTGAGGATCGAGCGCACGCCGTCCTTCTGGACGCCGACGCGCAGCGTGACCTTCGACGCGTCGCCGCCGGAGGCCGCGGCGGTGGCCCCGCCGGAGGCGGCCGAGTCGTCGCTCACCGAGCTCGAGCAGCCGGCGGCGAGCGCCGCAGACGCGGCCGCGAGCAGGGGCAAGATGATGTGCTTGGCGTTCTTGGTCATGAGGAGGGCTCCACGCCCAGGCGCTCGAGCAGCGTCCGGCGCAGCCGTTGGAGGGCGGGGTCGTCGCGGCGGCGGGGCCGCGGCAGCGTGTCCAGGGACTCCGTGTGGGCGATGCCGGCGTCCTCGAGCACGAGGACGCGATCGGCGAGCAGCAGCGCCTCCTCGACGTCGTGGGTGACGAGCAGGACGGCGGGGCGGTGGCGCTCCCAGAGCTCGGAGACGAGCCGCTGGGCGGAGGCGCGCGTGAGCGCGTCGAGCGAGCTGAACGGCTCGTCGAGCAGCAGGAGGTCCGGCTCGCGCACGAGCGCCCGGGCCAGCGCGACGCGCTGCCGCTGGCCGCCGGAGAGCTGCCGCGGCCAGGCCTCCTCGCGGCCGTCGAGGCCGACCTCGGCGAGCGCGGCGCGGGCGCGGCCCTCCGGATCGGGACCCCGCAGGCCGAGCGCGACGTTGACGAGCACCGAGCGCCACGGCAGCAGGCGCGGGTCCTGGAAGACGACCGCCGGCGCGCTGCCCGTGCGGACCTCGCCGGTCACGCCGCGGTCCAGGCCGGCGAGCGCGCGCAGCAGCGTCGTCTTGCCCGAGCCCGAGCGGCCGAGCAGCGCGACGAACTCGCCGGCCGCGAGCTCCAGCTCGATGCCGTCGAGGACGACCGTGCCGTCGAAGGCGCGGCCGGCGTCGCGAAGCGAGGCGACCGCGCTCATGCGGTCCGCCAGCGCAGCGCGCGCCGCTCGAGGACCCGGACGACCCAGTCGGTCAGCAGCCCGAGCACCGCGTAGGTGAGCAGCCCAACGACGACGACGTCGGTCTGGAGGAAGTCCCGGGCGTTGTTGATCATGTAGCCGAGGCCCGAGCCGGCGTTGACCTGCTCGGCGACGACGAGCGCGAGCCACGCGACGCCGAGCGACTGGCGCAGGCCGACGAGCGCGCCTGGCAGCGCGCCCGGGAGCAGGATGTGGCGGACGCGCTCGCGCCGCGTGAGCTGCAGGCTGTCGGCGACCTCGTAGAGCTCCGGGTCGATCCCGCGCAGCGCGGCGACCAGGTTGAGGTACAACGGGATCACGACGCCGAGGGCGACGAGCAGGACCTTCGGCGTCTCGCCGATCCCGAACCACAGGATGAACAGCGGGATCAGGCCGAACAGCGGCAGCGTGCGCAGCATCTGCATCGGCGGGTCGACGACGACGTCGCCCGCCCGGCTGAGGCCGGCGAGCGAGCCGAGCACGACCGCCGCGCTGACGCCGACGACCAGGCCGAGCGCGGCGCGGCGCAAGGACACCAACAAGGCATCGGGAAGCTGGCCGTTCTGGATCAGGTCCCATGCGGCGGTGAGGATCGTCGCCGGCGCGGCGAGGTCCTTCGGCGAGAGCAGGCCCGTGCTGCTGGCGAGCTGCCAGAGGCCGAGCAGCGCGAGCGGGCTGAGCCAGCGCAGCAGCGCGGCGGTCGGGACGCGGCGGCGTGGACGGGCGGCGGCGACAGGCGGCCGGGGCAGCGTGCGGGAGGTGGGGAAGGCGGGTGCGCTCATGGGTGCGCCCCACAGCGTGCCCGTAATCCTCCATTTGTCTACTGACTTTGTGGGTTATTGTTCTCGCGCGAACACGATCCCGGAGGATTCGAGGCGCGTGCGCAGCGCGGGGCCCATCGCCTGCGCGGTCGTGACCTGGCCCGCCGTCGGCGGCAGGTCGTCGAGCGCGAGGCAGAGCGTCGCGTCGGCGAGCATCCGCGAGGTCTCGCGGTAGCCGGGGTCGCCGCCGCTGATCGTGCAGACGACGCGCTCGCCCCCGCCCTCGCCGACGACGCGCAGCGAGAACCAGCCGGCGTCCATCTGCTCGTCCGACGGACCCTCGCCCTGGGGGACGCGCGAGAGCAGCGCGCGCCGCAGCGGCGGGACCTGCGCGGCCGCGACGAGGCCGAGCATCCCGGCGACGCCGCCGACGGCGATCGGCAGCCGCTTGACCGCGGCGTAGTGGC
>JAOPZG010000473.1 GCA_025964215.1 Conexibacter sp. | reverse complement strand
CAGCTGCTGCGCGCCGCCGGGCCCGAGGCCGACCGCCCGCCGGCGCCGGCGCGGCGCGAGCGCTCTGGGATCCGCGCCTGGCTCGGGGATCACCTGCGCCCGCTGCCCGTCGCCGTCCTGGCGACGGCGCTGCTCGCGCTCGGCGTCGTCGGCGGCGTCCTGCTCTCGCAGGGCGACAGCACCGACACGCACCCGGGCTTCGGGCCGAAGGGCTCCGAGGTCGCGCTGATCACCAAGGGCCAGCACGGCGAGCTCGACCTGCACGGCATGCCGGCCGCGCCGGCGGGCAAGGTCTACCAGGTGTGGCTCGTGAGCGGGAAGGGCAGGCCGCGCCCGACGCACACGCTCTTCAGCGTCCCGGCGGACGGCCGCGCGCGCGTCGAGATCATCGAGTCGCTCAAGGGCGCCGACCGTGTGTTAGTGACGGCCGAGCCTTCCGGTGGCAGCAAGCAGCCGACGAGCGCGCCGGTCGTCGGCGCGCGGCTCGCGTAAAGCCGGACCTGATCTCATCTTGATCGGGCGCTGCTAGCGTGCGCCGCCCACATGGCCACCTGCTACCGCCACCCCAACCGCGAGACGGGCGTCTCCTGCTCGAACTGCGGCCGGCCGATCTGCCCGGATTGCATGACGGCCACCTCGGTCGGCATGCGCTGCCCGGTCTGCGCGAAGCAGCGCACGAAGGTGCGCAACGCGGCGACGGTCTCGCGCGACGCCGAGCCGCGCGTGACGGTGGCGATCATCGCGACCTGCGTTCTGCTGTTCATCGGCGCGGGCGGGGGCATCGGCCTCCAGAGCTCCGGCAACGGCTGGATCTACCAGCACTTCGCCCTCAACGGGGCGACGATCCAGTTCGGCCACGACTACTGGCGCCTGGCGACCAGCGGCTTCCTGCACAACGGGATCGTGCATATCGGGTTCAACATGTACTTGTTGTGGCTGCTCGGCCAGCAGCTCGAGCGCGCGATCGGCTCGTTGCGCTTCGGGGTCGTCTACTTCACCGCGCTGCTCGCCGGCTCGTTCGGCGCGCTGGTGCAGACCACGGAGGTGCCGGTCGTCGGCGCCTCGGGCGCGGTCTTCGGGCTGATGGGCCTGCTCGCCGTCGAGCAGTTCCGGCGCGGGTACGACCCGTTCGCCGGCGGCCTCGGCGGGCTCATCCTCATCAACCTGGCCATTGGCCTCGTGCCGTCGTTCCACATCGCGATCGGCGCGCACATCGGCGGCCTGATCGGCGGCGCGATCGCCGGCCTGGCCTTCCACCAGGCCGACAAGCTGCGCCAGCCGTGGCTCGGCTACGCGGCATGCGCGGTGATCGCGGTGGCGGCGGTCGCCGGGGCGATCGCGGTCTCGGGCAACTTCCACGACTACACGCTCTGATGGGGGACCGCGCCGGGCGGTAGGTTGCCCGGCGTGCGCCGCCTTCGCCGTGTCCTGACCCTGGTCGCCCTCGTGGCGGTCGCGACCGGGGGCGCGGCCGCCGTGCCCGTGAGCGCGAGCGCGGCGCCGACCGTGGGGATCAACGCCTCCGGGATCCCGAGCGGCCCGGCGCTCGACGAGGTGCTCGCGACCGGCGCGCGCGAGGTCCGGATGTTCCTGCTCTGGCGCGACCTCGAGCCGTCGGCCAAGGGCCGGCTGGACCCGGGCCTCGTCGCCGCCTACACCGACATCGTCGGCCGCCTCGTCGCCGCCGGCGTGCGCCCGAACTTCGTCTTCACGACCTCGCCGCAGTGGGCCTCGGGCTCCGGCGACCAGAACACGCCGCCGCGCGACCCGGCCGACTACGCCGACGCGCTCGCGCGCTTCGCGGCGCTCCCGGGGATCGCCGGGCACGACATCGCCTACGAGCTCTGGAACGAGGAGGACGCCGACGAGTGGTGGGCGCCGAAGGCCGACGCGGCCGCCTACGCGACGCTGGTCAAGACCGCCGCGCCCGCGCTGCGCGCCGCCGACCCGAGCGCCGAGGTCGTCCTCGGCCCGACGACCGGCAGCGACTTCCCGTGGCTCGAGCAGTTGTACGCCAACGGGATCCAGGGGAGCTTCGACGCGGCCGCCGCGCACCTCGACACCGGCTGCCTGGTCAACGGCCCGGCGACCTTCTTCCGCGACGCCACGGGGCGGATCTCGCAGTACGTCTTCCTCGGCGCGCGGGAGATGCTCGCGACGATGCGCGCCCACGGCGACGCCAAGCCGCTGCGCGTCACCGAGTACGGCTGGTCCTCGACGCAGCCGGGCTCCGGCGGAGGGCCGTCGTGCGAGCGCGGCGCCTCGACCGGGCTGAAGCCCTCGGGCGTCACGCCCGCCGACCAGGCCACGTTCCTGGCCCAGGGCTACCACTGCCTCGCGCAGGAGCCGGGCGTCGAGACCGCGACGTGGTTCACGCTGCGCGACGCGCCGACCGCCGAGAGCCCGCTCGACGAGCTGCGCCACTACGGCCTGCTCACCACCGCCGGCGCGCACAAGCCGGCGTGGGACGTCTTCCACCAGATCGCCACCACCGGCGACACGCTGAGCGGGTTGTGCGGGGACTTCACCGGGCCGGCGATCACCGTGGTGACGCCGAAGGTCGGCCAGTCCTACGCGGGCAGCCTGCTGATCTCCGCCTCGGCGCACGACACCGGCGCGCCGCGCCGGATCAGCTTCGCCGCCGACGGCAAGACCATCCAGAACTTCGGCGACGGCCTCGCCAGCGACAAGGTGGTGTCCTTGGACTGGCAGGGCGCCAAGGCGCTCTCCATCGGCACCCACACGATCACGATCAGCGCGACCGACGCCCAGGGCAACGTCGCCAGCCAGGACGTCCAGGTCAAGAAGGTCAGCGCGACCGACCTCGTCGCCGTCGGCCCGGCGAGGTTCACGCTCAAGGGTGTCGCGTGCAGCAAGGCCGCGAGCTGCGTGCTCTCCGGCCGGCTCCTGAGCCCGTCGGGCTCGCCGATGCCCGGCAAGGTCCAGCTCCAGTGGCAGTGGCGGACCAAGGCCACCAAGAAGCGCAAAGCCACGTGGAAGACCCTGCACAAGATCACCAAGCCCGCGGGCAAGCCGTTCAAGGCGCGCCAGAAGCTCGAGCGCTCCGGGAGCTGGCGCGTACGGGTCCGCTACCTCGCGCCGAAGCCGCTGAAGGCCTCGTCCTCGCCGTGGGCGTACTTCACGGTGAAGGTCAGGAAGCGCTGAGCCCCGTGGAAGCGACCTACACTTAGGTGCAGTACCGTTGAGCGCTGTGGGTTGCGAGAGTGTCGCCTCGGGATCACGATCCACGGAGGCTGAGGGATGTTGGGGATGAGCAGAGCGGCGGCGCTGGCCGCCAGCGCCGCGCTGGCCTGCGCGCTGACAGGGACGGCGACGGCGCAGGCCGCCTCGCAGTCGCAGGTGGTGAGCCTCGGCGGCTCGCCGTTCAACGTCTACGTCGGCGACCGCGGGCAGATGCAGGGCTTCCTCGACGGCCAGAGCGCCGGGGTCTTCTACTCGCCGCGCGAGCTGGCCGGCGACGCCGGGTTCTTCCTGGCCTTCCCGGACTCCGACTCCACGCTGGCGCCCGGCGAGGTCAAGGGCTCCGTCTACGGCTTCGACGGGCACGCAGGCCCGCACGAGGTCCTGGAGTACGACCCGCTCGGCCAGGGGCCCGTGACCGGCAGTGGCACGGCGGCCGATCCCAAGACCCAGGTCACGCGCTACGCGGTCAGCGACGACGACGGCGAGGTCGCCGAGGTCGCGCAGACCACGACGTACGTCAATGGCGAGGGGCGCTACCGCGTGGGTTGGAGCGTCACGAACAGGACCCCGGACCCGCTGAACTTCCGCGCCTTCGCCGCCGCCGACTTCTACTACGACGGGGACGACTACGGGACCGGCGTCTTCATGCCTGGGCCGCCGCGGTTCGTCGGCGGCACGAACACCGACACCGGTCGCTCCGGTGGCTTCGAGGAGGCCTCCTCGGCCGCGTCGCCGCCATGGACGGCGTACGAGGGCCTGCGCTACGGCAACAACGGGCCCGACGAGGACGACCCGGCGGACTGGGAGCGCCAGATCTGGTGGATCATCGACAACGCCGGGCAAGACGACCTCGACGTCGGCCTCGACGACCAGGTCGTCGGCGACCGCGTCGACAACGCGGGCGCCGTCCAGTGGGACCAGTACCGCACGACGGCGCTGGCGCCCGGCCAGACGGCGTCGTTCGCGCTCGTCGTCCGCGCGGCGATCCCCGCCGCGCTGCTGCTGACGCCCACCGCGTCGAGCACGCCGCAGGCAGTCCCGCTCGCGATCGCCGTCACGTCGCTGGACACCGACGGCCGGCCGTTCATCGGCAAGACGCTGCACTGGACGGTCGCGGGCGCCAACCCCGGCGCCGGCCAGCTGGCGCTGACGGCGTCCGGCACCGCGACGATCACCGATCCGGCCGCCAACCTCGGCGGCGACACGGTGACCGCCTACGTCGATCTCAACAACGACGGGGCCCAGCAGCCCAACGAGCCGACGGCCGCGGTCGGCGTGACCGTGGTCGACGTGACGCCCCCGGTTTGCACGGCGGCCGTCGGGCCCGGGAAGCCTGGCGGCTCCGGACGCCGCCGCTTGCCGGTCACGCTGACCGTCTCCTGCAACGAGGCCGCGAACCTCACGGCCACCGGCCGGCTGAGCTTCAGCGTCCGCAAGCTCGTGCGCCACGCCAGGGGCCATCGCAAGGCCAAGTACAAGACCGTCGTCCAGACGGTGGTCCTGCCGGTGGGCACCGGCCTCGTGAGCCCTGGCGCGGCGGCCGGCATCCCGCTGCTGATTCCGGCCGCGGCGGCGAAGAAGTACACCCACCACAAGACGACGATCACGCTCACCGGCGGGGCCGCCGACGCCGCGGGCAACGCCACGAACCTCGCGGCGACCAAGCGCCTGACGCTCGCGAACTACAAGGTCGCGGCGCCGAAGAAGAAGGCCAAGAAGAAGAAGCAGTAGCCGAGACCTACAACATCACGCGATGCACGCGCCCGGGCGCCTCGGTGACCCGGTCGGGGTGCAGCGCGTGGGCGAGCGTCTCGAGGCCGTCGACCAGGCGCGGGCCGGGGCGGCTGAAGTAGGCGGCGGCGTCGAGCGCCACGACCTCCTTGGCGCCGAGCGCGCGGAGCTCGGCGGTGTGCTGCTCGGCCTCGGCGAGCGCGCGCGGCCCGTCGTAGCCGCACGGGATGCAGACGACGACCTCCGGCTTGGCCGCCACGAGCGCCTCCCACGGGAGCTGCTCGCTGTGCTCGCCGGCGAAGCCGAGCAGGTCGGAGCCGCCGGCGAGGTCGATGATCTGCGGCGTCCAGTGGCCGGCGACGAAGACGGGGTCGAACCACTCGATCGCGATCGTGGGCCGGCGGCGGGCGCCGGTGATCGCCTTGCGCACGCGGTCGACGCGGGCGCGCTGGCGGGCGACGAGGTCGAGCGCGGCCTCGCTGCAGCTGGTCGCCTGCGCGAGCGTCCGGATGTCGCCCATCGTCTCGCCGAAGGTCTTGGGGTCGAGGGCGATGACGGCCGGGCACGGGTCGAGCTTCTTGGCGGCGTCGCGGACCTCGTCGTAGGAGACCGCGCAGACCGGGCACAGCTCCTGGGTGACGATCAGGTCGGGCTCGAGCTCGGCGAGCTTCTCCTCGTCCAAGACGTAGATCGCCTCGCCCTTCGCCGTCAGCTCGCGGACGGCGGCGTCGATCTCCGCCGCGCTCAGGCCGGGCGGCAGGACGTCGCGCGTGATCCGCGGCACGTCCGCGGTCTCCGCCGGGTAGTCGCACTCGTGCGTGACCCCGACGACCTGCTCGCCGAGGCCGAGCGCGTAGAGCAACTCGGTAGCGTGGGGCACCAGGCTGACGATCCGCATCGGAGGCGAGGATATGACAGAGCTGCTGGCAGACCAGGACATCGACGAGCGCCTCGCGGCGCTGGAGCACTGGCACCGCGACGGCGAGGCCATCGTCCGCGACGTCGAGTGCAAGGACTTCCCGGCCGCGATCGCCGCCGTCAACGCCGTCGCGATCGCCGCGGAGGAGGCCAACCACCACCCGGACATCCTCGTCCACGGGTGGAACAAGCTGCGCTTCACGGTCACCAACCACAGCGCCGGCGGGCTGACCGAGGCCGACTTCGCGCTGGCCGCCGCGATCGACGGCTTGCCCGGCGTCTAGCGACGCTGCTACGGTTGGCACCGCAGTCGCTCCATGAACGACGACCCCTCTCGAAGTAGCGCCGGGCACGGACCCGGCCAACGCACGTGACCGCGCTGCTGCTTCTGGCCGTCGTGGTCCTGATCCTCGTCAACGGCTTCTTCGTCGCTGCCGAGTTCGGTCTCGTGCGCTCCCGCCGCTCCTCGTTGCAGGAGCTGGCCGAGGACGGCAACGCCGGCGCCCGCCGCGCGATGGAGCTGCACGACGACCTCAACCAGTACCTGTCGGCGTGCCAGTTCGGGATCACGCTCGCCTCGCTGGGCATCGGCTTCCTCGGCGAGCCGGCGATCGCGACGATCTTCGAGCCGGTCTTCGGGAGCTTCTCGCACGGGGTGAAGGTCGGCATCTCCGTGGCGATCGCCTACATCATCGTCACGGGCGTGCACGTCGTCGTCGGCGAGCAGGTGCCGAAGATCTACTCGATCATCCACCCGGACCGGATCGCGATCTTCGTCGCCCGCCCGCTGCGCGCGTTCAACATCGGGATGAAGCCGTTCATCTCGCTGCTGAACATGGTGGCCAACGCGATCCTGCGGCTGCTGCGGGTCGACCCCGAGGCGGCCTCCGAGGAGGGCGCGACGCCGGAGGAGCTGCGGATCCTGATCGGCCAGGCGCGCGCGGGCGGCAAGCTCGACGCGGGCGAGGCCGGGATGCTCAGCGGCGTCTTCCACCTGCATGAGCAGGAGGCGCGCCAGGTGATGACGCCGATCCCGGCGGTCGTCACCGTCGACCTGAGCGAGGACGTCGAGACCGCGCTGCGGCGCTGCATCTCCAGCGGCCACACGCGCCTGGTCGTCACCGAGGACGACAACCGCGACCGCGTGCGCGGGATCGTCCACTCCAACCGGCTCGCGCAGGCGCTGATGGCCGACGGGCCGCAGGCGTCGCTGGAGCCGCTCGTGCGCGAGGCGGTGATCGTCCCGGAGACCAAGCCGCTGGACGACCTGCTCGCCGACCTCCAGCGCCAGCGCTCCTCGATGGCGGTCGTCGTCGACGAGTACGGTCGCGTGGTCGGGATCGTGACCGTGGAGGACATCATCGAGGAGGTCGTCGGCGAGATCGACGACGAGACCGACCCGGCCGGCGGGCAGATCCGGCGGCTGGCCAACGGCGACTGGTTCGTGCGCGGCCACGTCGCGATCACCGACCTGCTCGACCACGGCGTCGAGCTGCCGGTCGACACCGACGCCTACAACTCGGTCGGCGGCTTCGTCTTCGCCGAGCTGGGGCGGCTGCCCAAGCGGGGGGACTCGATCACCGCCGACGGCTACTCGATCCGCGTGGAGTCGGTGCGCGAGAACCGCATCGAGGCCGTCCGCATCCGCGAGCGCCGCGCCCAGCAGGGTGCGGTGTCCGGCGGCGAACAACGCGACTCCTGACGCGCGCTCGCCGCAAGTTCCGCGCGCGCCGCGCGTTGGATGCTTCTGGAACGGGCCCCGCGACGTTGGACGGACTGACCGGGGCTTCGAGAACACAGGTGGGATCCGGGGTGGGTCCGCCTGAAGCGTCCTCCGGGCGGTCGGCCCTTCCCCTGCCGGGAGCCGGCCGCCCGCAGCGCGTTCGGGGGACTGTCCCCCAACCCGGGCGCCGGCGCGGTCGCTCCGCTGCGGGGACTGTCCCCCACGGTTCGGTGACCTCTTCCGAAATCGAACCGGCCCGCCTTGAGGAGGGCTTCTCAGGCGGCGCGGCTGGATCGTGCTTCGAAATCGAACCGGCCCGCCTGAGGAGCGGGCCGGATCGTGCTTCTGGGAGGAGGTGCACGTGCGAGTACGTTCGCGAGAGCGATTCTCTGCCCGGTTCCTGAAGCGTCCCTAAAAGTTCCTTCAGGCGACTGGGAGTGCGGCCATACGGTCGATCCAGGCGGCCAGGTTGGCGTGCGGTGCGGGCGAGAGGTGGGCGATGAGGACGCCGTGGAAGAGGTCGTCGTCGTCGGGGTCGGAGGAGGTCGCGAAGCGCAGGAACGGGTAGGCGCAGAGGTCGGCGGCGCCGGGCGTCTCGCCGAAGAGGAACGGGCGGTCGGTGAGGAGCGCGTCGAAGCCGTGCTGCCACGCGCGGAGCTGCGCGGCCCAGGCGGCGATGCGCGGGTCGCCGGCGGGCGCGGCGTCGATCGCGTTCGGCGTGACCTTCCACACGTGGTCGAAGAAGCCGACGAACGCCTCGACCTCGCGGCGAGCCTTCGGGTCGGCGGGGTAGAGCGGCGGGGTCGGCCAAGTGGCGTCGATCCAGGCGACGATCGTCATCGAGTCGGTGAGCACGCGGCCGTCGCCGGTCTCCAGCACCGGGACGAGCTCCTGGCCGGAGACGGCGCGGACGCCGGCGCGGTCGCCGGCGGCGTGGACGACGTGCTCGACCGCCACGCCCTTGAGGCCGAGCGCGAGCGCGACGCGCAGGACGTTGGTGGAGTGGGGGATCCCGTGGAGGCGCATTGGTGCGGCGCAGCGTGGCGGATGGGCGACGCAAGCGCGACTGGAGTTGTTGACGGGAGTCGTAAGCTGCGCTTCATGCTCGACGTCCGCCGCCTCCGCGTCCTGCGCGCCGTCGCCGAGCATGGCTCGTTCGCCGCGGCGGCGGCGGAGCTCCAGTACACGCCGTCGGCGATCTCGCAGCAGGTCGCGGCGCTGGAGCGGGAGGTGGGCGCGGTGCTCGTGGAGCGGGGGCCGCGGGGCACGCGGCTGACGCAGGCGGGCACCGTCCTGGACCGGCATGCGGCGGTCGTGCTCGGGCAGCTCGCGGCGGCGCGGGCCGAGCTCGACGACCTCGCGCGGCTGCGCGGCGGCGCGGTGCGCTTGTCGGCGTTCGAGTCCTCGTGGACGGCGCTCGTCCCCGCCGCCGTCTCGGCCTATCGCGAGCGCCATCCGGAGGTCGACTTGCAGCTCGCCGAGGAGGATCCGGTCGCGGCGGTCGCCGCCGTCCGGGCGGGAGCGTGCGACGTCGCGGTCGTCTTCGAGCCCAACGCGCTGGAGGCATCCGGCCTCGACGGCCTCGCGCGCACCGTCATCGCGCACGACCCGCTGTGGGCCGTGCTGCCCGCGGGCCACGGGCTGGCCGCCGAGCCGGCGATCGACCTCGCGGCGCTCGCCGCCGAGCCGTGGGTCGCGCCGACCGCGTTCTGCGCGGGCGTCGTGCGCCGGGCCTGCCT
>JAOPZG010000428.1 GCA_025964215.1 Conexibacter sp. | reverse complement strand
CGTCGCGCTCGCGCTCGGCGGGATGCGACACGCCGCCGTGGAGACGGTCCCCCCGCCGGCCCTCCTGCAGCTCGCGCGCGACGAGGTCGAGCGCTCGCTCGACGACCCGGCGCTGACGCCGGGCGTCGTCGCGCAACGGGTCGGGATCTCCACGCGCTACCTGCACCGCCTGTTCTCCGACGCCGGACCGAGCTTCGGTCGCTGGGTGCTGGCGCGCCGGCTGGAGCGCAGCGACCTCGCCCTGGCCGACCCGGCCCGCGCCCACTGGACCATCGCCCAGGTCGCCTTCGAGCACGGCTTCACGGACCCGTCCTACTTCGCGCGCACGTACAAGGCGCGCTACGGCATGACGCCGCGCGAGCGTCGCGCGGACACGCTCAACCGGGGTGGCCGACCGCGTACTTGAGGCTGAAGCGGTCGCTGGCGGCGCAGCCGCCGGCGGACGCCGCCACCTTGTAGGACAACGTCCCGACGGCCTTGTGCTTGACGGGCAGGGTGGTGGAGAACGACACCGTGCCGAAGCCGCCCGGGACCTTGGCGTCGGCGATCTTCACCTTGCCGCGCTTCGGCAGCTTGTGGGCCTGGAACGCGTAGGCGTGCTCCATCCCCGACGGGTCCGTGCACGAGACCTGGACGGAGAGGTACGCCGCCTTGCCCGCGACCTGGACGATCTCGACCCCCAGCTTGTGCTGCTTGGTCTTGCCAGACCAGGAGTTGATGGTGGGGGTGGCGGCGACGGCGGCGGTGGGGAGCGAGACGGCGACGGCCAGGAGGCCGACGACCGGGACCGTGCGGAGCGGGCGGGACATGCCGGGCAGGCTACGTCGCGGCGGCGCCGGCGTCTCGGACGACGGCGCACGGCGATCCGGACGACAGCGCACAGCGTCGCGTCAGCGCCGCGGCTTCTTGTAGGCGATGGTCACGGTCAGCGTCCGGCGGACGGTGGCGCGTCGACCCCGGACCCGCGGTGTCGAAGCCGAGGCCTCGTGGCGCGCCGTCGTGTCGCCCCCACGCGGGCGAAGGGGCGACGTTCGTCCCGGTCGCTCAGATGGCGGTCGGCTCGGCCGAGTGGGGCAGCAGGCCGGGCGCCTTGGCGATCGCGTCGCCGGCGGCGGGACGTCCGAGGCCGAAGCCTTGGCCGCCCTGGATGATGCGGTTCAGGCGGACGTCGTGGTCGTCGATGGCGTCGAGGAAGTCGAGGGTCTCCTGGTCTTCGATGCCTTCGGCGATGACGTAGGCGCCGGTCTGGTGGGCGTAGGTCGCCATGGCCATCAAGACGGCGCGGGCGCTGCGGTCGGTCGCGGCCGAGAGGACGATGCCGCGGTCGATCTTGACGAAGTCGGCGTTGACCTTCTGGAGCATCTCGAGGCCGGAGTTGCCGGTCCCGACGTCGTCGAGCGCGAGCTTGAACCCCTGGGCGCGCAGGCGCTGCAGCGAGACGACGACCGCTTCGGTCCGCGCGCCGAAGCGCTCGGTGACCTCGATGACGACCTGGTCGGGTTCGAGGTCGGCCTGGGCGACGAGGCGCCGCAGCCAGTCGGGGCCGTCGGCGTCGAGGTCGAGCGTCTGGGGCGACACGTTCAAGAACAGCAGCGCGGCGTCGGGCAGGTCCGGGACGGTGGCCAGCGCGTGGGTGACGCAGAGCACGTCGAGCTCGTGGAGGCGGCCGATCTTCTCGGCGAGGTCGAAGGCCTCGGCGGGACCGCAGAGCTCGTCGACGTCGTCGGGGCGCATGAGCGCCTCGATGCCGAGCAGCCGTTGGGTGCCGAGGTCCCAGATCGGCTGGTAGACGGTGCTCAGCCGCGACTCGTCGATCAGCAGCCGGACGCGATCGGTCCGAGCGGAGGTGGTGATGACGACGCGGTCGCGGATCTCGTCGAAGTGCGCGATCGGCCGGCCGCTGCGCTTGGCCTCGTAGAGCGCGGCGTCGGCCCCGGCGCGGAGGTCCTCGGCCGTCTCGCCGGCGCGCAGGTCGCTGACGCCCATGCTGACGACGACCTCCGCGGCGGTGAAGGCGCGATCCAGCCGTCCGGCGATCGTGCGGGCGCCTTCGCCGTCGGTGTGGGGCAGCAGCATCGCGAACTCGTCGCCGCCGATGCGAAAGGCGCGATCCTCGGTGCGTCCGGCGCTCAGGACGCCCGCGACGCGCTCGAGGATCGCGTCGCCGTGGGGATGGCCGTGGCGGTCGTTGATGAACTTGAAGTCGTCGAGGTCGAAGACGATCATCGAAAGCGGCTCCTGGAAGCGCCGCGAGGCGGCGACGGCGCGGGGGAACTCGTCCTGGAAGGCGCGGTGGTTGGGCAGGTCGGTGAGCCCGTCGCGGGTCGCGCGCTGCAGGGCGATGCGGTGGCTGCGCAGCAGCATCCGGCCACCGACGAGGTAGAAGACCGCGGTGCCGCCGAACAACGCCAACAGCCCTATGAGGACCAGCGTGTGGCGCAGACCGGCGAGATCGGCGTCGAGGACCGTGTGGTCGTAGCCGACCTCCAGGACATGCCGACCGCCCGGGAGCTGCAGCGGCGCGACGAACTCGAAGTCGCGGCCGTCGCGACTCGGGTCGGCCTCCAGGCCCGCGTAGCTGACGCCGTGGCGCAGCGCGGCGGCGATCCGCGCGTCGCTGTCGCGCCGTCCGACCGACAGGCCGGCCGTGTCGGAGGCCATGACGATCGAGCGGCTGTCGATCAGCCGCGACTCCAGCACCCCGCGACGCCGGCTGATCGCGGCGACCAACTGGTCTATCGCCGTCCGGGCGCCGGTCTCGCCGTCCTCGTGGCCGACCGCCTCGAAGCTGCGCACGTCGGCGCGCTGGTCCGACGCGTAGGCGGCGATCTGGTTCTGGCGCAGCCGGTGGGCCATCAACTGGTAGCCCAGGCCGCCGACCAGCGACAGCGTCAGCACGATGGCGAGCAGCAGGCGCGCGCCGAAGCGCGCGTGCGCGGTGCGCGCCGTCCGGCGACGCAGCGCCGCCGGGAGCAGCACCGCAAGGGGTCTGGGAAGTCGCGACACCACCTCTGGCATCGACGCTTTCCCGATCCCGCTTGATCGCGATGTACGGCAAAGACCACTGGCACGACAACGTTTGGCGGGAACCCTCACGCGATGCTCGGCGAATGCCGATGGTGAATACGACACACCATGCCCGCATCCGCGGCCGTGACCGTTCCAACGATCTTCGCCGTCGGCGAGGGTGGCGAGGCGAGGCCGATGTTGCGGCACGAGCACCAGCTGGGCGGTGGCGCGTGATCTGCGTCGAGCACGGGCGCCTGAAGGCTGCAGGCGAGCTGGCGCGGGACCTGGTCTCCGGCATCCCCGGTGCGGGCCTGCTGATCGTCGACGCCGACCTGCGGGTCCTGCTCTCCGACGGCCACGCGCCCTGCGCGGGCGACGCCGACGCCGCCCTGGGACGCTGTCTCGACGAGGTCGTCCCGGCCGCGGCCTGGAGGATCTTGCGTCCGCGCTACCTCGCGGCCCTCGCCGGCCGGCCCCAGCGGTTCACCTACGCGGCGGTCGGCGAGCCGACCGTGTACCGCGTCCGCCTCTCGCCGATCTCTGAGGACGGCGTGGTCGTGGGGCTGCTGCTGCTCTCCCAGGACATCACCGCCCAGCAGCAGGGCGCCGACGCCCGCGACCTCCTGCAGAGCACGCTGGACTCGCTGCCGGCGCGGATCGCCGTCATCGACGAGCAGGGCACGATCCTGGTGACCAACCGCGGATGGACCGCGTGCGATCGCGCCGACGGCGGCTCGGTCTGCCGGACCGGCGACGACTACCTCGCGGCCTGCGACGCCGCCGACGGCGACGGCCCGGCCCGCGCCGCCGCCGGGCTGCGGGCGATCGCGTCCGGCCGCCAGACCGACTTCGCGATGGAGTACGCCTGCCACACGCCGGAGGCCGAGCGCTGGTTCGCCTTCACGGCGACGCGCTTCGTGGGACCCGGCGCCGGGCGCGTCGTGCTCTCCCACTCCGACGTGACCGAAGGCCATCGGGCCGGCGCGGCGGCCGCCACGCAGGCGGCGCTGCTGGACGAGGTCGACCTGTCGGTCGTGGCGACCGACGCCGCCGGCGCCGTCACCCATTGGAACCGCGGCGCCCAGCGGCTCTTCGGCCATCCATCCAGCGAGGCGCTCGGGCGCCCGGCCGGCGAGCTGATCGTCGCCGTCGACCGCGACCACCCGGGCGGCCTGGACGCCGAGCTGCGCCTGACCGGCCACCGCGAGAGCGAGTACGCCCTCCGTCACCAGGACGGCTCGACCTTCCCTGCCCATGTGCGCGACCGGATCGTGGTCGACGCCGACGGCGAGGTGGCGGGCATGATCGGCGTGGCGATGGACATCACCGAGCGCGTCGCGTCCGAGCGCGCCTTGTCGGAGGCCCGGCACTACATGCGCGCCGTCGCCGACAGCATGGGCGAGGGGCTGTTCACGCTGGACACCGACGGCCGGGTGATCTACGTCAACCCGACCGCCGAGGCGCTGCTGGGTTGGTCGTGCGCGGAGCTGCGCGGCCAGGTGATGCACGGCATCACCCACCGCCGGCGCGCCGACGGCTCGCCGCAGCCGGTCGAGGAGTGCCCGATCCTGCGCGCCTGCCGCGACGGGGTGACGGTGCGCGTCGACGACGACCTGTTCGTCCGCCGCGACGGGCGCGGGCTGGTGGTCTCCTACACCGCGGCGCCGTTCGCCACCGCGGACGGCGTGCAGGGCTGCGTGGTCGTCTTCGGCGACATCTCCGAGCGCAAGGCGCGCGAGGCCGTCCAACAGCGCGATGTGGACACGCTCGCATGGATCGACCGCCTGCACGAAGCCCTCACCGGGGACGACTTCGTGCTCTACGCCCAGCCGATCGTCGACTTGCGCACCGACGAGGTGGTCCAGCGCGAGCTGCTGCTGCGGCTGGCCGAGCCCGACGGACGGATCATCTCGCCGGGCGCCTTCCTACCGACCGCCGAGAAGTACGGGATCATCGGCGACATCGACCGCTTGGTCATCGAGCGCGCGGCCGATCTCGCCGCCACCGGCCTCGCCGTCGAGCTCAACCTGTCGGCACGGTCGATCGGCGACGCCGGCATCCTCGAGCACATCGAGCGCTGCTTGGAGCGGACCGGCGCCGACCCGGCCCTGCTGGTCTTCGAGATCACCGAGACCGCCATCGTCGAGGACCAGCTCGCCGCCCACGCGTTCGCCGACCGGCTGCACGCGCTGGGCAGCAAGCTCGCCCTCGACGACTTCGGCACGGGCTACTGCGGCTTCACCTACCTCAAGAGGATCCCGGTCGACTACCTCAAGATCGACATGGAGTTCGTTCGCGACCTCACCACCAACCCCGGAAGCCGGCACGTCGTCGAAGCCGTCGTCGCGCTCGCCCAGGGCTTCGGCGCCGAGACCATCGCCGAGGGCGTCGAGAACGCCGAGACGATCGAGCTGCTGCGCGCGCTCGGCGTCGACCAGGCCCAGGGGTACTTCCTGGGGCGCCCAGAACCGGTCTCCGACACCGACGCAGGGGAAGGTCCCCGATGACCAGCACGCCTGACCCGCCACCGACGCAGCTCGCCCAGGAGCAGGCGCTGGCCGATCTCGACCAGAGCATCGCCGACCGCGAGCAGACACTCGCCGACCGCGACCAGGCCGCGGTCGACCAGGCTGAGGACCAGCTCGAGCGCGACCGCGCCAACGCCGATCCGGCGGACTTCGCCGAGGCCGTCCACCTCGGCCAGCGCCAAGGCGACGTCGACCGCCACCAAGCGCGGACCGACGTCCGCCAGGACCAGATCGACCTCTCCCAGTCCGGCGGCAACGAGCGCCAGGAGCTGCTCGACGCCCAGCGCCGCGTCGGCCAGCCCCCGCCCGCCGAGCCCCCGACCACCGAGAAGATCCACCACGAGCGCGGCGTCCGCCGCCAAGCAGCCATCGGGCGCGCCGCCGCCGCCCGCGAACGCGCCCACGAAGCGCTCCGCCGCGCCGAAGCCGCCGAGCAGCGCGCGCGGCTCGGCGGCGAGGACGACGCCTGACCGGCTCTCGAAGCTCGGTCGCGCGGGCTCGTCGACGACGCGCCAACGCTGGCCCCCGCAGACCTCGCCTCGCCGCACCGCTCGAGCGACGGAGCGATCGCACGATCACCGATCCGCCGAGCAGTGGCTCGGTGCTCCCAAGCCCTCGCGCGACCTACTTTCCAATCTGGCAAGTAGCTGCTAGCTTTCCAGCATGGAAAGTTCTTGGAGGCGTCCGAGCCGGGACGAGGCCGCGGCGGTGCTGATGGAGGCGGAGGCGACGCGAGCGAAGCTCGCCGACGGCATCGAGTTGCCGTCATGGTTTGCGACCTCGATCGGTGTGGCGATCTCCCTGCAGATCGGGACCACGGCGCTCGGCCTCGGCGACGGGTCGCCCTGGGCGTGGACGGCACTGGCGGCCGGGCTGGCGGTCTTCGTCGTCGTGGGCGCGGTGCAGCTCGCGCGCTTTCGCCGCCGCAACGGCGTGTGGCTTGGCGGCTTGGCCGGCCGTGTCGTGCTGGGAACGGGCACGATCGCGTCGTCGTCGTACGCCGTGGCCTGCGCCGCGGCGATCTGGGCGGCGTTCGCGGGTCACTGGGTGCTCGTCGCAGTCGCCTCGCTCGCCGGCGGCACGGCCTACGCGCTCGCCGGCCGGCGCTGGCTGGCGAGCTACCGGACGGAGCCCGAGGAGCACGGCCGGGGCGAGTCGGCAGCCTGGCTCGCCGCGGTGTCGATCGCCGCCGTCGGCGGCCTGGTCCTCTTGGTGCTCGAGCGTTGAAGGCCGCGCTGGATCCGCTGCTCGTCGCGCCCGCGCGGCTGACGTTGATGACGACGCTCACCGCGGTGTCCGAAGCCGAGTTCTCCACCCTCCGCGAGCGCCTCGAGGTCAGCGACTCGGTGTTGTCCAAGCACATCGCGACCCTCGCCCGGGCCGACTACGTCAAGAGCCGCAAGGGCGCCCACCTCGGCCACCGCACCACGTGGATCTCCCTGACCGGCCCGGGTCGCAAGGCCCTCCGCGCCCACGTGGCGTTCCTGCGCAGTCTGATCGCAGACGTCGACTGACCGTCGCGTTGTGGTCGCCGACCGCGCCCGCGGCCCGCGCCCCCTGGCCGTCGCGATGGACCGCTCCACGAAAGCTTTGCCAAACCTTGACCTGGGACGGCTTTGCGCGTGGGCTCGCAGCGGGTACGGCGTTGCCACGACGCCCGGCGA
>JAOPZG010000364.1 GCA_025964215.1 Conexibacter sp. | reverse complement strand
GCTCCGCGGCGCCGAGGTCGCGCCGGCCGGGCGGCTCGGCGAGGATCGCGCGGCGGTCGTCGATCACGGGCAGGCCGAGCTGGGCCATCCGGGTGGTGGCGGCGTCCATCGTGGTGCTCCTCTGGGTGGCGGCCTACGAGGTGAGCTGACGGGCTCGCGCAGTGCGCTACGCCGCATGGACCGCGGCGATTCGCCCCGGGGCCGGTGGAGATCCGGCCCGAGTGGTTCCCCCGCTCCCACCGTCCGGGGACGGTGGGACTCGGCCTGATGCGTGCAGGTCGACGATGAGACACCGCGGGACCCGCGACAGTTGCGGTCCGGCGCGGGGTCAGCGCGTGATGCGGTACTGCACGTGCGGCAGTCCCGCGTGGACGACGTCGCGCTCGTAGCGCATCCCCAGCCGCTCCATGACCCCGCGCGAGGCGCGGTTGACGTCCACGGTCTGGGCGACGACGGCGTCGAGCTCCAGGACCTCGAAGGCGACCCGCAGCGCCTCGCGTCCCATCTCGGTCGCGTAGCCGTTGCCCCACGCCTCCGCGTCGAGGAACCACATCAACTCGACCTCCGGCCGGCCGCCGGCGCCGGCGTGGCGCAGGCCCACGTAGCCGATCGGCGCGCCGTCGCCGGCGAGCACCGTCCACGGCCCGAAGCCCCAGCGCTCCCAATGGCGCAGGAGCTCGTCGAGCGTCGCGTGCGCGTGGTCGGCGGTGCGCAGGTGCTCGGGCCACGCCTCCTCCGGCACGCGCGCGTCCGTGAACATGCGCGCGTAGGCGAGCGCGTCGCCGGGCTCGGGCCGGCGCCCCACGAGCCGCGCGGTGGCAACGCGGTCGATGCCGAAGTCGACCGGGATCGCCTACGCCTCCGCGTCCATCGCGGACGTCAGCAAGGACCATGCCTGCATCAGGCCGGCGCGGTCGCGGAGGAGCGTGGATCGATCAGCACCTTCGCCTGGCCTTCGAGGTCGCCGAGCGCGGTGAACGCGGCGTCGACGCCGTCGAGGCCGACGGTGCCGGTCAGCAGCGGCCGCGGGTCGAGCTTGCCGTCGGCCAGCGCGTGCAGGGTGTCGCGGAACTCCAGCGGCGTGTAGGCGAGCACGAAGCGCAGGTCGATCTCCTTGTTGATGGCCATCGCCGGCGTCAGCTTGTCCGGCCCGACGCAGACGCCCACGACGACCACGCGCGAGAAGAGCGGCGCGGAGTCGACGATGTCCGAGATCATCCCGGGGACGCCGACGCACTCGAAGATCACCGGCCGCTTGGGCATCGCGCCGAGCTTCTCCCCCAGCCGCCACAGGTGCCACCAGCCGACCGGCAGCCGCTCG
The DNA here is from genome assembly GCA_025964215.1 of Conexibacter sp. Taxonomy (GTDB): domain Bacteria; phylum Actinomycetota; class Thermoleophilia; order Solirubrobacterales; family Solirubrobacteraceae; genus Baekduia. The sequence continues at coordinate 3,311 of JAOPZG010000364.1, read as the reverse complement.
AGCTTCTCGCGGGTGCCGACCGCGAGCTCGAACGCGTCGGCCGCGTTGACGAGGTGGCCGCGCTCCTTGCCGCCGGCGAAGGGCGACTCGACGGCGGGGTCGACGACGACGTCCGCGCCGCAGCGCGTCGCGAGCGCGCGGCGCCCCGGCGAGGGGTCGCTGGCCACGACGGTCTTCACGCCGCGCGCCTTGAGGCAGAGGATCACGCCGAGCCCGACCGGCCCGCAGCCGATCACGATCGCGACGTCGCGCTTGCGCACCTCGCCGCGCGCGACCGCGTGCCACGCGACGGCCATCGGCTCGGTGAGCGCCGCGACGTCGGCCGGCAGCCCGTTGGGCACCGGCATCATCAGCGCCTCCTGCACCAGGAGCTGCTCGGCGTAGGCGCCGGGCGCGTGGGTCGAGAGGCCGGTCGCGTCGACCGCGTCGCCGCTGCGCAGCAGCGGAAGCGCGACGACCTCCGTCCCGGTCGGCAGCTTCGAGCGCGAGCCGGGCCCGAGCTCCGCGACCCGCCCCGAGAACTCGTGCCCGAAGACCACCGGCTGCGCGGAGCGCCCGAAGCGGTCGTAGCCGATCGACTCCGCGAGGTCCGCCCACGCGTCGATCCCATGGCGCGCGTGGAGGTCGGAGCCGCAGATCCCGCAGCGCAGCACCTCCAGCCGCACCTGCCCGCGCGCGGGCTCCGGCTCGGGGAGGTCGACGACCTCCAGCTCGGCGTTCTGGCAGACCACGGCCCTCATGGCCGCGAGTCTCTCACCTCGGCAGCCCCTTCAGCGCCGCGACGTAGATCTCCGAGAACGTCGGGAACGGCTGGATCGTGTCGCGCAGGACGGCGAGCGGGATCCGGGCCCGGATCGCGAGCGTCGCCTGCTGGAGCCACTCGCCGGACTCCGGGCCGAGCGCGTACGCGCCGGTCAGCCGCTCGCCGTCGCTGAGCAGCGTCAGGAAGCCGTTGGACTCCGCGTAGGCGTGGGTGTAGGTCGCGGTCTTCGCGACCTCCGAGAGCGGGACGGTCGAGCTGAACCGCGCCTCGCCGACTCCGACCGCTGAGGCCTGCGGATCGGTGTAGACGACGCGCGGGATCGCCTCGTAGCTCGCCTCGCGCGGCTCGCCGAGGATGTTCGCGGCGACGATCTCGCCCTGGTACTTGCCGACGTGCGTGAGCGGCTGGACGCCCGTGACGTCGCCGACCGCCCACAGGCCGTCGGCCACGTTGAGGCGCTTGTCGACCGGGATGCCGAGGTGGTCGGCGCTCACCCCGACCGTCTCGAGGCCGATGTCCTTCACGCGCGGGCGCCGGCCGGTCGCCACGAGCAGGCGGTCGCCGCGCAGGTCGGTGCCGTCCTCGAGCTCCAGGACGTAGTCCTGCCCGTCCTTGCGCGCGGCGCGCGCGTGCTGGCCGAGGTGGAGCTCGACGCCGTCGCGCCGCAGCACCTCGCCGAGCGCTTCACCGAGCGCGGCCGGCTCGCGCGCCAGCACGTGCTCGGAGCCCTCGACCAGCGCGACCTCGCCGCCGAGCCGCCGCACGGCCTGCGCGAGCTCGGTCCCGACCGGCCCGCCGCCGAGGATCAGCAGGCGCTTGGGGACGGCCTTCATCCCGGTCGCCTCGCGGTTGGTCCAGACGCCGTCGAGGCCGTCGAGACCCGGGAGCTGAGGGAAGATCGGCTCGGCGCCGGTGGCGACGACGATGTTCGCGGCGGTCACTCGCCGGGCGCCGACGACCCCGACGGCGCCCGGCCCCGCGAGCCGCCCGCTGCCGCGCAGGAGATCCACGCCCTGGTCGGCGAGCCAGCGCTCCTGGCCGGCGTCGGAGTAGTTGGACACCATGAAGTCGCGCCAGGCGAGGGCCGCGGCGACGTCGACCTCGGCCTCGACCGCCGCCTCCCGCGCGTCGTGCGCCGCCTCGCCGGGGCGCAGCAGCGACTTCGACGGGATGCACGCCCAGTAGGAGCACTCGCCACCCACGAGCTCGCGCTCGACGAGGGCGACGCGCAGGCCGCCCTCGGCCAGCGCGCCGACGCAGTGCTCGCCGGGCGAGCCGCCGCCGATGACGATGACGTCGTAGTCGGTCCTCATGCGTCGGGCTCCGGCCCCGGCCCGCCCTGCTCCTGCTGCATGTAGAGCGCGTACCAGACCGGCCATTCCGCGTCGGCCACGCCGGTCCGCGCCTCGTGCTCGCCGTGCGCGGCGGCCGCGCGCCGCAGTGCGGTCTCCAGCTCGTCGACGGAGTCGTAGCTGAGCTTCATGTCCATCACCTACCCGAGAGCCGCTGCTTGATCTCCTGGAGGATCCAGCCGTTGCCGTCCGGGTCGTCGAAGGAGGCGAACGTGCCGTAGTCGGCGCGCTCCGGATGCGGGCCGCTGACGCGTCCCTCGGTCCCGCCGTGGTGGAAGACCCCGCCGGCGTCGTGCCAGAGCTCGCTGATCTCGACGCCGCGGCCGGCGATCTCCGCGCGCGCCTCGTCGATGTCGAAGACGGTCAGCTGCAGGCCCTCGACCGAGCCGGGCTCCGCGGTGGTCAGGCCGTCGCCGAAGATGATCGACGCCTGCGAGCCGGGCGGCGTGAGCTGCACGACCCGGAAGTCGTCGCCGACGGGGAAGTCGGCGTCCAGGCGCCAGCCGAGCTGCTCGTAGAAGGCCTTGGCGCGGTCGACGTCGCCGACCGGCAGGACCACCACTTCGAGTTTCATGTCCATGGCGTTGCTCTCCTCGCTCTCGGGGTGGAGAGCGCACCGTCCCGCTTGGGCCGCCCCGCTCGCGCCCGTGCAACGCCCTGGTCCAGGGCACTGGTCTCAGGCCGCGGCCGCCGACCCGTCCGCCGGCAGCGCGCCGCGCAGCTCGCGCCGCGAGCTGATCCCGAGCTTCGAGAAGACCTTGCGCAGGTGCCACTCGACGGTGCGCGGGCTGATGAACAGCTGGGCGCCGATCTCCGGGTTGGTGTGCCCGTCGGCGGCCAGGCGCGCGATCTGGCCCTCCTGCGCGGTGAGCTCGTCGACCGTCTCGGCGCTGCGGCGGCGGACGGTCTCGCCCGTGGCCTGGAGCTCCCGGCGCGCGCGCTCGGCGAACGCCGCGGCGCCGATGTCCAGGAAGAGCTCGTGCGCGAGGCGCAGCTGCTCGCGCGCATCCACGCGGCGGCCCTCGCGCCGCAGCCACTCGCCGTAGAGCAGGTGGGCGCGGCCGACGGCGATCCGGATCCGGGTCCGGCCGAGCCGCGCGAGCCCCTCGACGTGCAGGCGCTCGGCGACCTCGCCGTCGCTGAGCAGCGCGCGCGAGCGCGCCTCGAGCCCGAGCGCCCAGTCGGTCCCGCAGGCG
>JAOPZG010000330.1 GCA_025964215.1 Conexibacter sp. | reverse complement strand
GGCCCCTCGCGGCGGCGCCGGGGGCGCGGCGGGGGCGGCCCCCCGCGGGCGGCGCTCCGGCGGGGGACAGACCCCCTGGCGGGGGGGCGCCACCCCTCACGGGGGTCTGACCCCCGTCGGGGCGCGGCGTGTTGGGGGACTGTCCCCCGCCCTCGCGTGGCAGTACCAGGCCTGCCGCCGCGAAGCTCGCGAACGCCAGCGCGAGCGCCGGCAGCGGCGCGACGTGGAACGCGGACGCGAGCGCCGTCATCGCCAGGAACGCGAGCCAGGCGAGGGCGAGGGTGGCCGGCCAGCGGAGGCCGCGGGAGGCGTGGCCGTAGACCACCACGAACGCCGAGAGCGAGACGAGGCCGAGCAGCGAGGTCGTCGCCGAGCGCGTCGCGAAGCCCGCGCCGTGGACGATCGCGAGCACGAGCAGGATCGGCCCCGCCACGACCGGCAGCCCGCCGACCAGGCCGCCGACGCGCGGGCCGAAGCGCCGCGCGGCCAGCGACGCGCCGACGACGAACGCCGGCGCGAGGATCAGCTTGAGGGCGAGGACGGCCACGGGCGGGCCAGCATGCCCGACGGCGCGGCGGCCGCGCGGCGCGGGCCGTCGCCCCGCACGCCCTCAGTCCGCGAACTCGCCGTCGACCAGGCCGAACGCCGCACCCTGGGGATCCATCGCGACCGCGAACCGCCCGGACGGCACCGGCATCGGCTCGACCAGCGTCCGGCCGCCCTCCGCGGCGATCCGCGCGAGCGTCTCCTCGACGTCCGCGACGCCGAGGTAGACGGCCCAGTACGGCTGCGCGATCGGCCGCTGCGCGCGCATGATCCCGCCGATGCTCCGGCCCGCCAGCGAGACGGAGCGGTAGAGCCCGCCGCTGCCCGGGACCTCCGCGATCTCCCAGCCGAGCAACGCCGCGTAGAACGGCGCGGCGCCCTCGGGGTCCGTCGTCTGGAGGTCGCTCCACGCCCACGCCCCCGGCGCGTTGACCACGCCGGCGCCCGCGAACTCCGCCGGCTGCCAGAGCAGGACGATCCCGCCCTGCGGGTCGGCGACCACGGCCATCCGCCCCGCGCCCGGGATCGGGAACGGCTCGGCCACCACGGTCCCGCCCAGCTCGGCGACGCGCGCGGCGGTCGCGTCGGCGTCCTCGACGTGGACGTACATCGACCAGTGCGGCGGCGCGCCCGCCGCCAGCGCCTCGTCCATCAACGGCTGCAGGCCCGCGACCGCCGCGCCGTCCTGCTCGCAGAAGGTGTAGGTGATCTCCGGAGCCTCGCGGAAGCCCCAGCCGAAGACCGCGCCGTAGAAGCGCCGCGCGCCGTCGACGTCGCTGGTCGCCAGATCGACCCAGCTCGGCGTGCCGGCGGCGTAGCTCGTGCGTCGTCCCATGCGCTCAAGCCTCCAGGGCGGCCCGGACGTCGGCCACCAGATCGGCCGTGTCCTCGATGCCCGCGCTGAAGCGGATGAAGCCGTCGGGTACCGCGTCGGTTCCCCAGCGCCCGCGGCGCTCGGCGGTCGCGTGGACGCCGCCGAAGCTCGTCGCGTCGGTGACCAGCCGCGACGCCGCGAGGAAGCGCTCGGCCGCGTCGGCGTCCGCCAGCGTGAAGACCAGGACCGCGCCCATCCCCGGCCAGCGCACGTCGGTGACCGCGCGGTGCTCGGCCAGCAGCTCGACGAGCGCGGCCGCGTTGGCCTCCTGGCGCTCGAGCCGGACCGCGAGCGTCGGCAGCGAGCGGTGCGCGAGCCAGACCTCGAACGGGCCGGGGATTGCCCCGGTCAGCCCGCGCCACGCGCGGATCGCCTGCCCGTGCGCCGGATCGCGCGTCGCGACGTAGCCGAGCACGAGGTCCGAGTGACCGCTCAGGTACTTCGACGCGCTCGCCATCGCGAAGTCGGCGCCAAGCTCCAGCGCGCGCTGGCGCAGCGGCGTCGCGACCGTGCCGTCGACCGCGAGCAGCGCGCCCGCCGCGTGGGCGGCCTCCACCAGCGCCGCGACGTCGAGCAGCACCATCCCCGGGTTGCTCGGCGTCTCGACCCACACGAGCGTCGCGCCCGGGATCGCGGCCAGGATCGCCGCGTCGTCGGAGGGCACGAGCCGCACCTCGACGCCGCGCTTGGCCAGGTGGTCGGTGGCGATCACGCGCACGCCCGGGTAGGCGTCGGCCGGCGCGACCAGGACGTCGCCGGGCTCGAGGATCGGCAGCAGGACGGCGGCGACCGCGGCCATCCCGGAGGAGAGCACGACGACCTCGCCGCCCTCGAGCTCGCCGAGCGCGGCCTCGTAGCGCGACCACGTCGGGTTGCCGGTCCGCCCATACCCGTCGGGCGCGCCGTCTCCGGACCAGTGGTTGCCGGCCTGGAAGGTCGGGCCGGGCAGGAACGGCTCGCCCTGCCCGGCGGGCGGCAGGCCCGCGTGGACGGAGCGCGTGGAGTCGCCGTCGCCGCTCATGCCCGCGCCGCCGCTCGCACGCAGCTGTCGAAGCCGGAGGACTTGTGCGCCGCGTCGCAGAACGGCTTGTCGCGCGAGAGCCCGCAGCGGCAGAGCGCGATCGGCCGGTCGCCCGGGACGTCGAAGACGCCGCCGTCGGCGTCGATCAGGCGCACCGGGCCGGTGACCTTGTACGGCCCGTCGTCGCGGACCTTGATCTCGACGAGGGCGGCGGGCTCGGGCGGCATGGCCAAAGCCTACGCGGTGCGGGTTTCGCCCTCTGGGCCAGCACCGCGACCTGAACCTCGCCCTCTGGGCGAGCGTTCAGGCGTGCTCCTTCCGCTGCTCGACGAGCCCGCGCAGGTGCTCGACCACCGCGGGCGTCGACTTGCGGAGCTTGCGGATGTCCCAGCTCGTCAGCGTCACGAGCAGCATCGACGAGGTGGCGACGACGGTCGCGTTGCGCTGCGAGCGCTCCAGCACGCCCATCTCGCCGATGACGTCGCCGGGACCGAGGTCGGCGATGTGCTCGCCGCCGCGCTCGACCGATGCGGTGCCCTCCTCGATCGCGAGCACGTCGTAGGAGTAGTCGCCCTCGCGGACGAGCTCCTTGCCCTCCGGCACCGAGACCTCGGCGGCCAGGGCGGCGATGTTCGACAGGGACTCGTCGTCCAGGCCCTCGAAGACCGGGATGCGCTTCAGCCGTGCGGTGTCCATGCCGCCCATCCTTCCCGAAACGCGCGCGCGGCGTGCAACAACGGTCACACAACGGCGAAGGGCGGCCCGTGGGCCGCCCTTCGCACCAACTTCAGGTCTCGCGAGAGACCGGCGGCTACTCGACCTCGGGGTTCTCCGAGCGCGACGCGTCGGGCTCGCCCGGGAGGATCTTCTCCTCGGCGGGCTCGTCGGCCGCGTCGTCGTCGCCCGCGGCGCCCACGCCGACCGGCTTGGGCACCTTCTTCGGCGCGACGACCGACAGCGTGACCTCGGGACCCTCGGCACCCTCGGGGGCCTTGTCGACCATCACCGTGCCGCCGGGCATGAGCTCGGCGCGCAGGACGAAGTCGGCCAGCGGGTCCTCGATGTAGCGCTGGATCGCGCGGCGCAACGGCCGGGCGCCCATCGCCGGGTCCCACCCCTTGTCCACCAGGAGGTCCTTGGCCTCCTCGGTGAGCTCCAGCTGCAGCTCCCGCTCCGCGAGCGACGCGCGGATGCGGCGCAGGAGGAGCTCGACGATCGTCTTGATCTCCTCGCGCTGGAGCTTGTGGAAGACGATGACGTCGTCGATCCGGTTCAGGAACTCGGGCCTGAAGACCTTCTTCAGCTCGCCCATGATCCGGTTCTTCATGTCGTCGTAGGTGATCCCGGTCTCGTCGTCGGAGACGGCGAAGCCGAGCGGCGTGTTCCGCGCGTTCTCAGACGCCCCGATGTTCGAGGTCATGATCACGATGCAGTGACGGAAGTCGACCGTCCGGCCCTGAGCGTCGGTCAGACGCCCGTCCTCCAGGATCTGGAGCAGGATGTTGAAGACGTCGGGGTGGGCCTTCTCGATCTCGTCGAGGAGCAGCACCGAGTACGGCTTGCGGCGGATCGCCTCGGTGAGCTGGCCACCCTCGTCGTAGCCGATGTAGCCCGGGGGCGAGCCGACCAGTCGGGACACGGCGTGCTTCTCCATGTACTCCGACATGTCGATGCGGATCATCGTGTCCTCGTCGCCGAACAGGAACTCCGCGAGCGT
>JAOPZG010000326.1 GCA_025964215.1 Conexibacter sp. | reverse complement strand
CGGCGGCGCCCGCGCCTTCGTGCGCTTCGTGGCCTCGGCGCGCGCGGACGCGCGGGCGCTGGCGGCGCGGGCCGCGGCCTTCGACGGCCCCGTCCACCTCTTCGGCGCGCACGTCTTCTCGCAGTTCCTGATCGGCTGCGGCTTCCCGGCGGAGCGCGCGAGCGCGGTGCTCGACAACGACCCGGGCAAGCAGGGGCTGCGGCTCTACGGGACGCCGCTGCGCGTCGCCGCGCCGGCGGTCGTGACGGACACGCCGCGTGCCGCGGTGGTCGTGCGCGCCACGCACTACACGGCGGAGATCACCGAGCAGCTGCGCGCGCTCGCGCCGCTCGTGGAGATCTGGTGAGCGGCCGCGGCCCCGGTCCGCTGGTCTGCATCCCCGCGGCCGGCCGCGGGACCCGGATGGGCTTCGCCGACGGCGCGCTGCACAAGGCGCTCGCGCCGCTCTCCAACCGCGCGGTCCTCACGCACGTGCTGGAGAGCTTCCCACCCGACGCGCGCTTCGTGATCGCGCTCGGCCACCGCGCCGACCAGCTCCGCGCCTATCTCGCGCTCGCGCACCCCGACCGCGACATCACGCTCGTCGCGGTGGACAACTACGCCGGCCCGGCCTCCGGCCCCGGCCTCTCGATCCTCGCCTGCGCCGAGCACCTCACCGAGCCGTTCGCGCTCGCCGCCGCCGACGCGGTCGTGCACGACCTGCCCGCGCTGGAGGGCAGCTCGTGGATGGGCGTCAGCCACGTCGAGGACCCGACCGCCTACCTCACGCTCGAGGTCGACGCCGCCCACCACGTCCGCCGCTTCCAGGAGCGCACGGGCCCGTCGCAGCTCGCCTACGTCGGCGTGGCGTGGATCACCGAGCCCGCCGTCTACCTCGACGGCCTGCGCGCCGTCGTGCCGAGCGGCGAGCACCAGGCGACCGCGGGCTTCCAGGCGCTGGTCGACGCGCGCGTCCCGATCCGCGCGCTGCCCTGCGACTGGACCGACACCGGGACGACGGAGACCTACGCTGCCGCGCGGGCGCGCTTCGCCGAGACGGTCTCGGGCGGCCGCGCGCCGACCGACGTCACCTACCTGCTGCCCGGCCGCGTCGTGAAGTGGTTCCGCGATCCGGACGGCGCGCGCCGCCGCGTGCTGCGCGCGGCCGACCTGCGCGCCGCGATCCCGCCGGTGATCCCGGCGCCGCCGGGCTGGCTGGCCTACGAGAAGGCCGAGGGCGCCGTGCTGCGCGACCGGCTCGGCGCAGGCGAGGTCCGCGAGGTCCTCGACTGGATCGACGACGCGTTGTGGGAGGAGCGCGCCGACGGCGCGAGCTTCCGCGCCGCGGCCCGCCGCTTCTACGGCGAGAAGACGCTCGCGCGCCTGGGCGCCTACCTCGACGACCGCGGGATCTCCGAGCAGCCGAGCGGGACGGAGGTCAACGGCGTCCCGACCGCGACCGTCGCCGAGGCGCTGGAGCGCGAGCTCGAGCCGCTGGTCGCCGCCGCGGTCCCGGCGCGCTTCCACGGCGACCTGCACGAGGGCAACATCGTCGCCGGCCCCGGCGGCTACCGGCTGATCGACTGGCGCGACGAGTTCGGCGGCCTCGCCGACCGCGGCGACCAGCTCTACGACCTCGCCAAGCTCGTGCACACGCTGGAGCTGCCGGAGTCCGTGATGCAGGCTCGAGCGTTCCAGATCACGCACGCGGCGGACGGCGCGATCGGCTTCGGCCATCCCGACAGCCCGCTGCGCGCCGAGGGCCGGCGCGCGTTCTGGGACTGGTGCGCCGCGCGCGAGCTCGACCTGCGCGCGATCGGCGCGCTCGATGCGCTCGTGTGGATCAACATGGCCCCGCTGTACGACCGCGAGCTCGGCGACTACTTCTACGCCTTCGGCCGCTGGCTGCTGGAGCTGCGCCACCGCGGCGACGGCTCCCCTCAGAGCGAGGCGGCGCTCATTCCTCAGCTGCGTGGAACACCAGCGACCGGAGCGTGAGGAACGCGATCACGGCCAGGATGAGGACGGTCACGACGTAGACGTCGCGCTCGGGCACGCCGAGCACGCGTGGCAGGATCGCCGTGGAGGTCGCCGTCACGCCGTACTGGACGACCACAGCCGCGACGTAGCGGCGCAGCTGCGCGCCGCGCGCCAGTGCGAAGCCCTCCTCGGTGGGGAAGACGAAGCGGCGCTGGAGGATGAAGTGCAACACCAGCGCCGAGGCGTAGGCGACCGGGATCGCGAGCTGGATCCGGACGTCGAGCGGCCCCGAGAGCAATAGCGTCAGCGCGATGTAGGTGAGCGTCGTGAACGACCCGCTGATCGCGTAGCGCAGCGTCGACCACGTGAGCAGCGAGCGCAGCAGCGATGGCCGATCGAGGAGCACCGCGGTGACGCTACTGACCGCTCACGTCCCGCGCACGGCGTTCTGCCGGACGGTCAGGCACTCGTCGTTACGCGGGGCGTCAGCGCGATGCCCGCGGCCGTCGTCACGCGGCCCGCGAGCAGCGAGGTCGTCTGCCGCAGCGAGGCGGCGAGGTCGAACGGGTCGAGCGCGGAGACGGCGTCGCGCGGGATCACCACGTCGTACCAGCGCAGCGCCGCGCTGGCCGCCGTGTAGTGCACGCAGATGTTCGCGACGGTGCCGCAGATCACGAGCGTCCGGACGCGCCACACGCGCAGCAGGTGGTCGAGCGGCGTGCCGTAGAACGCGTCGTAGCGCGGCTTGCGCAGGACGGTGTCGCCGGGCAGCGGGTGGAGCGCGTCGACGATCTCCCAGCCGTGGCTGCCCTCGAGCGCGTGCGCCGGCCAGATCGCGAACTCGGGATCGCCGTCGCGGTGCGTGTCCTGGGTGAAGACGATGCGCGCGCCGGCGGCGCGGAAGTTGCGGAGGAGCCCCGCGATCACGGGCACGGTCGCGGCCGCGTCGGGGACCTGGAGCGACCCGCCGTCGCTGACGAAGTCGTGCTGCATGTCGACGACGACGAGCGCGGTGGAGGCCGGATCGAGCGCCACGCGCGCGGTCAGCGGGATCTCGGGGACGGCGAGCTGCTGGGACATGGCGACATGATGTCGAGAACGCGCCGCCGGCTCCGACCAGCAGGTGACCACGACCCAAGGAGCGACGCCATGAAGTACATGATCCTGATCTACGACAACGCCCACTCGCGGGAGCACTTCCTCGGCGAGGACGGCGCCGGGCTGATGGCCGAGATCGACACCATCATGAAGGAGCTCACCGAGTCCGGGGAGTTCCTCGGCGGCGAGGCGCTCGGCGATCCGTCGCACACGAAGACGATCGCCTTGCAGGCCGGCGTGCCGGTCGTCACCGACGGACCGCTGGCCGAGGCCAAGGAGCACTTCGGCGGCTATCTGATGGTGGAGTGCGAGACGCCGGAGCGCGCCGCCGAGATCGCCCTGCGCTGGCCGAGCGCGCGCTTCACGCCGCTCGAGGTGCGGCCGCTGATGAGCCCCGACGGCGCCGAGATGTGATCGGCGACGCGGGCGTCGAGGACCGGCTGCGCGCGCTCGCGCCGCAGGTCCTCGGCGCGCTCGTCCGGCGCCTCGGGCAGTTCGACGCGTGCGAGGACGCGGTCCAGGAGGCGCTGCTCGCCGCGGCGCTGCAGTGGCCGGTCGAGGGCGTGCCGGAGAGCCCGTCCGGCTGGCTGATCACCGTC
>JAOPZG010000301.1 GCA_025964215.1 Conexibacter sp. | reverse complement strand
CGCGTGGACGAGCCGCGGGTCGCGCGCGGCGATCGCGGCCCGGCGCGTCAGCACGGCGCGCAGGATCCAGAGCGCGAACAGGATCGCGACGGCGATCGTCACGCCGAGCACCTCGCCGGGCGAGAACGCCCCGAGCGCGGCGAAGAACGCGTAGGCGGCGATCACGCCGATCGCCAGGACCCAGAAGGCGTCGATCGCGGTGCGACCGGCTTCGGGGTGATCGCGCATCGGGTGCGGCACGTGCACGGCAGCCATGGGGACCTCCAGTGGACGACGAGCGTGTTCGTGCCGATCGTAACGATCTCGCGCGCGCCGCTCAAGAGCCGGAGCGGCTCAGTCGCGCACGACGAGCAGCACGCCCGCCGCGAGCAGCGCGATGCCGGCGACGCGGCCGGCGCTGATCGCGTGGCGCTCGACGCCGAACCAGCCGAACTGGTCGATCAGGACCGCGACGGTCAGCTCGCCGGCGATCGTGGCGGCGATCACGCCGCCGGTCCCCAGCGGGCGGACGGCGAGCAGCGCGACCGTGACGTAGCCGGCGCCGAGGACGCCGCCGGTCACGTAGATCCAGGAGACGTCGCGGACCTCGCCGATCCGGCCGAGGCCGCCGTGGGCGAAGGTCGCGGCGACGAGCAGCAGCAGCGTCCCGACGACGAACGAGACGAGCGCGCCCTGGATCGCGCCGACGTGGCGGCCGAGGTGCGAGTTGATCGGCGACTGGAGGGCGATCCACCCGCCGGCCACGACGGTCAGCCCCACCGCCACCGTGCGGTCCACTACTTGGCCTCGAGCCAGGTGAGCCCGGTGCCCGCGTCCACCGCCAGCGGCGGCGTGCGGTCGCCCCACGGCGCGATCATCTCGCGCTCGACGAGCTCCTTGACCCGGTCGGCCTCCTCCGGCGGGCCCTCGAAGAGGAGCTCGTCGTGGATCGTCAGGATCATGCGCGTCGCGAGGCCGGAGGAGGCGAGCGCGTTGTGCACGCCGATCATCGCCAGCTTCATGATGTCGGCCGCCGTGCCCTGGATGACGGTGTTGACCGCGAGCCGCTCGCCGAGCGTGCGCACCTGGTAGTTGCGCGCCCGCAGCTCCGGGATCTGGCGGCGGCGGCCGAAGAGCGTCGTGACGTAGCCCTGCTCCTTGGCCTGCTCGATGGTGAGCGCCATGAACGCGGCGACGCGCGAGAAGCGCTCGAGGTAGGTGTCGATGAACAGCTTGGCCTCCTCGCGCGCGATGTTGAGGCGGTCGGCCAGGCCGTAGTCGCTCAACCCGTACACGATCCCGTAGTTGATCATCTTGGCCTTCGAGCGGTCCATCGGCGTCAGCTCGTCGGCCGGCTTGCCGAAGACCGTCGAGGCCGTCGCGGTGTGGACGTCCTCGCCGCGGACGAAGATCTCCTTGAGCACGGGCTCGTCGGCGATGAAGGCCATGACCCTGAGCTCGACCTGCGAGTAGTCGGCGGAGACGAGGACGTTGCCGGGCGCTGCCTCGAAGCAGCCGCGGATCTCGCGTCCGAGCTCGGTGCGCACCGGGACGTTCTGCAGGTTGGGGTTGGTGGACGCCAGGCGGCCCGTCGTCGCGGCGGCCTGCACGAAGGTGGTGTGGATCCGGGACTCGGCGTCCGTGAGCTGCGGCAGGACGTCGAGGTAGGTCTTCATGAGCTGGTTGAGCTCGCGCCAGCGCTCGATGGACGGGATGATCTCGTGCTCGCCGCGGATCGCCTGGAGCACGCGCGCGTCGGTCGAGAAGCCGGTCTTGCCGCGGCGCTTGCGCGAGAGCCCGAGCTTGTCGAAGAGGATCGCGCCGAGCTGCTGCGGCGAGCCGATCGTGAACTCTTCGTCGGCCAGGCGGAAGATCTCGCGCTCGAGGTCGGCGATCTCGTCCTGCACGCGCGTGCGGATCAGCGCGAGGCGCTCCTTGTTGAGCCGGACGCCCGCGACCTCCATGTCGCGCAGCACCGCGACGAGCGGCAGCTCGACCTCGTCCATCAGGCCCGTGAGGCCGCGGTCGTCGAGCTGCTCGCGCTGCCACGCGGCGAGCGCCTGGCCGAGCGCGGCGGCGGCCGCCAGCGGCTCGCTCGCCTCGGTCTTCAGCCCGCGCTCCTCGCAGATCTCGGCGAACGGGAAGCCGCGGCGCGCGGGCTCCAGCAGGTAGGCGGCGAGCAGCAGGTCGTGCGTCAGGTTGGCCGGGACCGCGCCCCAGGCCTTGGCGTCGTAGGCGACGACGGGGCGCTCGCCGAGCGCGGCGATCAGCTCGGCGGGATCGGCGACGGAGCCGATGACGGCCTCCTCCCCCACGACCGCGCCGAACTGCCAGAGCGGGTCCTGCGCGAGGAGCTGGCCCTCGTCGACGACCGGCGCCTCGAGCGCGATCGTGATCTCCGAGTCGGTCCCACCCACCCCGCCCAGCGCCCGGACCTCGGCGACGCCGCCCTCGCGGACGCGCACGCGAACCGTGGCGGCCTCGGCGGGGATCGCGGCGGGCACGCCGGCCTGGTCGTCGGCGGCGAGCGCGTC
>JAOPZG010000259.1 GCA_025964215.1 Conexibacter sp. | reverse complement strand
GGAGTCCCGCGCCGCGCGCGCAGCGGAGGCAGCCTCCTCGGCCAGGGCCAGATCCCGCGACGACGACCCGAGCGCGTCACGCGCCAGCTCGAGCCGAGCCTCCAGCGACTGCCGCTCGATCCGCGCGTGCAGCTCCGCCGCCTCGGCCTGGCGCTTCAGCGGCCGCAGCCGCGAGCGCGCCTCGCGCTCGACGTCCAGCGCGCGATCCAGGTTGTCCTGCGTGCGCTCCAGCTTCAGCTGCGCGCGCCGCCGGCGCTTGCGGTGCTTGCCGAGCCCCGCGGCCTCCTCGATCAGCAGCCGCCGGTCGCGCGGCTTCGAGGTGACGATCGCCTCGACCCGCCCCTGCGAGACCACGGAGTGGGACTCCTTCCCCAAGCCCGTGTCCGAGAGGACCTCCAGCACGTCCACCATCCGGCAGCGCGCGCCGTTGAGCCGGTACTCGCCCTCGCCGTTGCGATCCAGCCGCCGCAGGATCGAGATCTCCCCCACCGGCAGGTCGACCGTCCCGTCCGCGTTGTCCAGCACCAGCTCGACCTCGGCCGAGGAGCGCGCCTGCACCCCGCGGCCGCCGCCGAAGATGACGTCCTGCATCGACTGGCCGCGGACGGCGAGCGGCGACTGCTCGCCCATCGCCCACAGCACGGCGTCGGTGATGTTGGACTTGCCGGAGCCGTTGGGCCCGACGATGACGGAGACGCCCTCGCCGAACTCGAGCTTCGTGCGGTCGGGGAAGGACTTGAAGCCCTTCAGGGTCAGCGACTTCAGATGCACCCACACATGGTGGCGCGTCCGCCGGACGTTCGGTGCCGAAGCGTGAGCCCGCGGGCCCTATGCAGGGGTTTCGGCGGACTCGTCCGGCTCGAGCGACTCGAGGGCCACGCGCGCGGCCTCCTGCTCGGCGTGCTTCTTGGACCGGCCGGACCCCGTCCCGAGCACGTTGCCCTCGACGCCGGCGGCCACCTCGAAGGTGCGGTCGTGCGGCGGCCCGTGCTCCGCGGTGACGAGGTACGCGACGACCTCGCCGCGCTGCGCCAGCCGCTCCTGGAGCGTCGACTTGTAGTCGACGGGATGCTCCAGCGCGTTCTCCAGCTCGGGCGCGAACGCCTCGACGACCGCGGCCGCCGTGCGCTCGTAGCCCGCGTGCAGGAAGCACGCGCCGATGACCGCCTCGATGATCGACGCGAGCACGCGCTCGGTCTCCATCAGCGCCGTGGTCTGCTCGGCGCCCTCCGGCGCCGCGGCGCGCAGCCGCTCGGGCACCCCGAGGCGCTCGGCGACGTTGCGGCACGACGGCCCGCTCACCGTCTGCGCGCGGATCTTCGTCAGCCGGCCGGCGCCGTAGCGCTCGGCCTCCAGCAGCGGGTAGATGTGCGCGGTGATCGCGAGGCCGAGCACGCTGTCGCCCAGGAACGCCAGGCGCGCGTAGGAGTCCGACCGGCGAGCGGTCCACGAAGCGTGGGTGAAGACCTGGCGGGCCAGATCGGTCGGCACCTCGTCCAGGAGTGCGTGCAGCTGTTGCAGCGGACCCGGATCCTGACTAGGCCGCGCCGCTCGGCGCATGGGCGAGGACGAAGTCGACCGCCGCGCCCACGGAGAGGATCTGCGCGGCCTGCTCGTCGGACATCTTCACGCCGTAGGAGTCCTCGAGCTCCTGCACCAGCGTGTACAGGTCCAGCGAGTCGGCGTCGAGGTCCTCCTTGAAGCGCGTGCCCTCCTCGATCCGGCTCGCATCCACGTCGAGCTCGTCGGCGAGGTGGTTGCGGATCAGCGTGAAGACGTCTTCGCGGGTCATGGCGTCTCGGGAACCGTAGTGGCCGAATCGGACGCGGAGGCGATCGGCGCCGGACCCTTCAACGCTCCGGCGTCCTCCAGCGCGGTGTGCGTGCGGCCGACCACGTCGCCCGTCACGCCGCGCGCGGCGAGCAGGATCGCCTGCGAGAAGCCGACGCGCGTGAAGCGCCCGTGGGGCACGACGCCGAGCTTGCGCAACCCCAGCAGGTAGGCGCCGCCCTGCGCCTCGGGGTCGATCTCGGCGCGCAGCGCGCGCAGGTCGCCGCGCAGCAGCAGGCCGCCGAGCTTGCCGCGCGTGGAGCCCTCGGCCGCCTCGCGGATCGAGCGCAGCGTCGCGGACGAGACGCCCTCGATGAGCTTCAGCGCGACGTTGCCGGTGAAGCCGTCGGCCACGATCACGTCGGCCGCGCCGTCCATGACGACGTTGCCCTCCGTGTTGCCGACGAAGTCCACGAGCGGCGAGGACGCGGCGCGCTCCTCCAGCAGGCGATGCGCCTCCTGGACCAGCGACGTGCCCTTGATCGCCTCGGTGCCGTTGCTCAAGAGCGCCACGCGCGGGCGCTGGATGCCGAGCACGGTCGAGGCGAGCGCGGCGCCCATGAAGGCGAACTGCACGAGGTGCTCGGGGCGCACCTCGGCGTTGGCGCCGACGTCGAGCAGCGTGACCGGCTGGCGGCCGCCCGGGACCGGCAGCGGGATCGCGAGCGCCGGGCGGTAGATGCCCTGCGCGCGGCGGATGTTCAGCAGGCC
>JAOPZG010000225.1 GCA_025964215.1 Conexibacter sp. | reverse complement strand
GGCCGGAGAACCCCGAGGAGACCTGGTGGATCAGGATCTTGGCGTTCGGGAGCGCCATGCGCTTGCCCTCGGCGCCGCCGGCCAGCAGCAGCGCGCCCATCGACATCGCGATGCCGACGCAGATCGTCGACACGTCCGGCTTGATGAACTGCATCGTGTCGTAGATCGCCAGGCCCGCGTACACGCTCCCGCCGGGGGAGTTGATGTAGATCGAGATGTCCTTGTCGGGGTCCTCGGACTCCAGGTGCAGCAGCTGGGCGACGATCAGGTTGGCGATCTGATCGTCCACCGGCGTGCCGAGGAACACGATGCGCTCGTTGAGCAGTCGGGAGTAGATGTCGAACGCACGCTCACCACGCGACGTCTGCTCGACGACCATCGGAACCAGTGGACTCATGTGACCTCGTGCTCGTTCTCTCTCAGCGGGGGAAGTTCCTGCCCGTTGCCGTGCAGGTCCGTGGAGGCTAGCACCCGGCCAGGAGCGCTCCCTGGCCCTTCAGGTCGGTTGTCGGCGCCTGTCCTGAAGGGCTACTCGACGGGGGTCGTAGCCCCGCCGGCGCGCTCCGCGAGCAGCTCGACGGCCTGGCGCTGGGCCAGGTCCTCCTTGAGCTCGTCGAGGCGGCCCTGCTGCTCGAGGCGCTTGCGCAGCTTCTCGGGCTCGACGCCCTGCTGGATGGCGCTCTCCTGGAGCGCGTCGAGGATGTCGCCCTCGCTCGGCTCGATCTGCTCGGCGGCGATCACGGCGGCCAGGACGGCCTCGCGGCGCAGGGCCTGCTCGGCGTCCGGGCGGGCCTCGGCGAGGAGCTCCTCCTCGGTCTTCTGCGCGATGCGGAGGTAGGCGTCCTTGGTGATGCCGCGGTGCGAGAGCGAGTGCAGCATCTGCTCCCACAGCTCGGTGGCGCGCGCATCGACCAGGGAGTCCGGGATCTCGACCGTCGCGCCCTCGACGACGCTGTCGAGCGCGGCCTCGCGGAACTCGGCCTCGATCTGGCGCTCGTCGGCCTCGCGCATGCGGGTTGCGATGTCCTCGCGGAGCTCGTCCACGGAGTCGAAGCCGCCGGCCTCGGTCGCGAAGTCGTCGTCGAGCTCGGGGAGCTGCTTGGCCTTGACCTCGTTGACCGTGACCTCGAACTGCGCGGGCTGGCCGGCGAGATGCGGCGCGGAGCCGTAGTCCTCGGGGAAGGTCAGCTCGACGACCTTCTCTTCGCCGGCGCTGAGCCCGACGAGCTGCTCCTCGAAGCCGGGGATGAACTGGCCGGAGCCGATCTCCAGGAGGTGATCGCGGCCCTCGCCGCCGGAGAAGTAGTCGCGCTCGCCGTCTTCGCCGGCGATCGAGCCCTTGAAGTCGATGACGACGAAGTCGCCGTCCTCGGCGGCCTTCTCGACCGTCTCGAGGCGGCCGAGCTGCTGGCGCAGCGTCTCGACCTGCTCGTCGACCGCGGCGTCGTCGGCCTTCGGCTCGCGCTTCTCGACCTCGAGCTTGGAGATGTCGCCGATCGTGGCGGTCGGCCGCACGCCGATCTCGATCGTGAAGGTCAGCGGCTGGCCCTCGGCGGGCAGGTCGCCGAGCTCGACCTCGGGCTCGCCGACCGTCTTGAGGCCGGCCTCGTCGATGGCCTCGACGTACCAGCGCGGCAGCGCGGCGCGGACGGCGTCGTCCAGGACGGCCTCGCGGCCGATGCGCTGGATGACGACCGGCGCGGGGACCTTGCCCTTGCGGAAGCCGGGCATGCGCAGGTCGCGGCCCAGCTTGCCCGCGGCCTCCGTGATGCGGCGCTGGACCTCCTGCGGGTCGACCTCCGCGGCGACTCGGACCCGGGACTCGGGGAGCTCTTCGACGGTGGTCTTGACGTTGGTCGCAGCGGCCATTAGGCAAGTGAAGATAGCGTCAGGGCCCTGATGGCCGCACGCCGCCTCTCCCCTTCCACGCGAGCGCTCGCGTGGATCTACACGGGACCGCTCGGCCACCTCTACGGCGGGCTGGCCGACTGGGCCATCCTCCTGTGGAGGATGGCCCGCAGCCGTCGGTCAGCGTCCCGCTAGCAGCTGACCGTGATGTGGAACGGCCGGTCGGCCACGTCGGCCGTGCCGGTCCCGTCGGCCCCGCCGCCCGCGCGGGTCTTGACCGAGACCGTCTTCTTGTCGTCGCCGAGCTGCGCCGCGGCGGCGCCCGGGTTCGTGATCGTCGCCTCGGTCACCTGGATGGCGCACGCCGAGATGTCGTTGGCGAAGGTCACCGTGTAGGTGCCGTCGGCCGTGTGGGCCGAGGCCGTCGCGCCGCGCTTGGCCGCGCCGAGCGTGCCGTCGGCGGCGACCGCCGCGAACGAGGTCAGGCCCTGCGCGGTGGCGACCGCGTCGGTGTGGGCGTCGGCCGCGAGGTCGGTCGCGCTCTTGCCGTCGACCTGGTCGGCGTTGAGGCCGGTCGCCACGCCGTGCGCGTTCGTGGTGAACGGCGCGGCGTTGACGTTGCCGGAGGTGATCGAGCCGACCTCCGTGCCGCCGTTGGCGGAGAACTCGAACGCGCGGCCGTCGGCCAGGTTGCTCGAGCGGATGCAGGGCTCGTTGCCCTTCTCGCTGCCGCCGAGCTTCGAGCGGCAGCCGTAGATGGCGCCGCCGCCGCTGTCGGACTTGTTGGACTGGCGGGTGCCGTAGGTGCTGTTGTTGGCGATGATCTGGGTCTCGCTGCTGAGCGCGGCCGAGGCGTTGGAGCCCGGGTTGCGCTTGCCGAGGAGCAGGTTCTTGCCCTCGCCTGAAGCGACGGCGAACGAGCTCGCGAGCAGGCCGATGATCACTGCGGACGCAAGGACCAGCGGGCCCTTGGAGCGGAGCTTGCGGAACATGGGGTGGAAAGCCTCCCTGTTGGTTTCCTTTCCCTATGACAACTGGGCGACCGCGCAACAGTTGCGGTGGGTGGTCCGCACGTGGCGCCCGTGCAACGAATGGTGCCGCTGAGCGCTCAGCTCACCAGCGCGAAGATCGGCCAGGGGCCGGGGACGCCGCGCAGCAGGTGCGCGCCGCGCGACTCGAAGTCGAGGCCGGAGCCGACGACGGTCCCGAAGACCGTGCCGGAGGTGAGGATCTCCTCGGGGCCGGCCATGTCGCAGACGCGCGCGGCGATGTGGACGGCCATGCCGCCGACGTCGTCGGCGATCAGCTCGCACTCGCCGGTGTGCAGCCCGGCGCGGACCTCGATGCCGAGGCCGCGCACGACGGCGACGATCGTCCGCGCGCAGCGCAGCGCATCCGACGGCGGGCCCTCGAACGCGGCGATGTAGCCGTCGCCGAGCGTCTTGACCTCGCGCCCGCCGTAGCGCTCGACCTCCCGGCGGATCGCGCCGTCGTGCGCGGTCAGCAGGTCGCGCCAGCGCCCGTCGCCCATCCGCGCCGCGTGGCCGGTGGCGTCCACGATGTCGGTGAAGAGGATCGTCAGCAGCCGCCGCTGCAGGCCGCTGGTCGAGGTGCGGCTGCCGGTCAGGAACTCCTCGATCTCCCCCAGCAGCGCCTCGGTGTCGCCGATCATCGGCAGGCTGTCGACGCCGGGCAGCTCGACCAGGCGCGCGCCGGGGATCCGCTCGGCGGCCAGCCGCGAGTGGCCGACGTCGATCAGCCGGTCGCCGGTGCGGTGCAGGACGAGCGTCGGGACGCGCAGGTGCGGCAGGTGCGGGCGGACGTCGACGCCGCGCAGGCTCGCGGCCATCCGCAGCATCCCCGACGGCGTGGCCGACTGGCGCTCGAGCTTGCCGAGCCACGCGCGGATCCGCGCGTCGTCCACCACGCTCGGCGCCATGTCGTCGAGGTTGGCGCCCGTGCCCCAGTGCTCCAGCAGCCCCGCGAGCCGCTCGTCGCGCGCCTCGGGCGAGTCGGCGAACGGCGCCTCGTCGTCGCGGTCGGTGGTGAGGATCGAGGCGTACAACACGAGCGCGAGCGTGCGGTCCGGGCGCTGGGCGGCGTACTCGATCGCCAGCGGGCCGCCGGCCGCGTAGGACTGGACGACGACGCGATCGCAGCCGGCGGCGTCGAGGACCGCGTCGATGTCGGCGACCTCGTCGGCCAGCGGCAGCGGGCCGCTCAGCGGGTCGGAGAGGCCGAGCCCGCGGCGGTCGACGAGGATGACGCGCGCGATCGAGCCGAGCCGCTCCCACCAGCGCCGCAGCCCCGGCTCCTCGAGCAGGACCTCGATGTGCGACAGGAACCCGCCGAGGAAGAGCAGGTCGACGGGCCCGTCGCCGAGCACGCGGAAGGCGATGTGCGAGTCCCCGCTCTGCGCCCAGCGGACGCGCCCCTCCTCCATGCCCGGCAGCGTACTCGCGCGGCGGGGCGGCGCCGTCGCGCTACGCGGGCGCGACCGAGGAGAGCAGGCGCTCGGTGACGGGGTCGACCAGGTGCGCCGGGTCGCCGCGCAGCAGCCAGCCGTCCTCGGTGCGCTCCAGCAGGCG
>JAOPZG010000219.1 GCA_025964215.1 Conexibacter sp. | reverse complement strand
CGAGGCGGGCATCACGGTGGCCGAGGAGATCTCCGAGATCCCGGAGATCATGAAGGCCAAGATCGCGGAGAGGAGCGTCAGCGCATGAGGGTCGACGGAACGTTCATCGGCATCGAGGTCTCGGATGCCATCGTCAACGACCCCGCGGTGGCCGCCAAGCTCCGCGAGGTCTGCCCCGTCGACATCTACGGCGACGCCGGCGGCACCGTCCAGATCGTCGCCGGCAACGTCGACGAGTGCGTCCTCTGCCGCCTCTGCATCGACGCCACCTCGCCCGAGCAGGTCAAGGTGCTGAAGTTGTACGACAACGAGGCGTCGCTGGCCTAGCCCCGCGCGGCTAGCGCTTCGTCGCCACGGCCTTCGGGCAGCGGCGGTCGGCCGGGAGCGTCACGGTCAGGCCCTGGTCTGAATAGGCCTTCAGGGCGGCGGCGCACTCCTTGTCGTTGGCCAGCCGGGCCTTGGCGACCGCGTCCTGGCGGCCGCGGTCGCCGTCGAGGTAGTCCGTGCCGACCGCGAAGAGCACGAAGCCCGCAACCGCCAGCACGTACATGCTGCGGGCCCACGAGCCGGTGAACGTCTGGGCGCTGCGGCGCCGCAGGACGTCGGCGGCGGCCTTGCCGAGCGTGGCCTGCACGTCGGCGCGGATCTCGGCGGCCTGCTGCTCGAGCTGCGTCCGGCGCGCCGCGTCGCTGCGGGCGGCGATCCGCTCGAGCCGAGCGGCCCGCGCCTCGTAGGCCCGCAGGGACGGCGCCTGGTGCAGGCCCGCCATGTCGCCGAACGCCCGCCGGACGATCGCGGTCTCCGCCGGGTCCTTCAGGTCGCTCTCGCCGGTCGACATGACGACCGGCTCGTTGACCAGCGCCAGGCGGCGCACGAAGCCGGCGATCACGACGGCCATCAACAGGAAGCCGAAGACGGCGAGCACAGCCCAGATCTCCGTGCGGGTGTTCCAGTCGGTCGGCGAGAGGTCCTGGATCCTGTCGATCCCGATCGCCGTGATCGCCGTCGTGCCGATCGCGCCGAGCGCCTTCGCGCTGAGGTCGGCGCGGCTGCGCACCGCGTCGATCACGCCGCGCCAGCGGGTGACCTGGTCCTGCGCTGCGGTGGCGGGCGCGGGTGCGGGGGTCGCGGCGGGCGGCGGGTCAGCGTCGGCCATCGCGGCTCACCCGATCTGCGCGACGAGCGCGGCGACGCGTCCGCAGAGGTCCGCGACCTCGTCCTGCAGGAGGGCGATGTCGTCGCGGCGCCGGGCCGCCTCGCCGTCCGGCGGGTCGGCCTTCGTCGCGAGGTAGCGCTTCCCGATGTGCTTGGTGCCGGTGAGCACGGGCGCGTCGGGCACCACGGCCCCCGCCGCCTTCCGCAGCTCCGTCACCGCCGCCTTCAGCGACGTCTCAGCGGACTTCAGGGCTGCGAGCTCCGGGGCGGCCATCCGCGCAGCATCGCCGACGGCACCACAAGAGCGCAAATCACTGAGCGTGCGCCAGCTCGCGCGCCCGGGCGATCGCCTGGGCGCGGGAGCGGGCGCCGAGCTTGGCGAAGCAGCGCTGGAGGTGCTTCTGGACCGTGCGCTCGCTGAGCTCCAGGAGGTCGGCGATCTCGCGGTTGCTGCGGCCGGTGGCGACCCAGCCGAGGATCTCGCCCTCGCGGCGGGTGATGCCGCGGGCGGTGAGCGCGGCGGCGAAGGCGTGGTCGGCGAGCGGCAGCGACGGGCCGTGGCGCAGGGCGGCGAAGCGGTGGCGCAGCGCCGAGTGCTCGGCCGCGTTGCGGTAGGCCTGGATCAGGAACGGGCGCGCTCGGTCGAGCAGGTCGCGCTCGGCGTCGGTGAAGTCGTGGCCGCGGCGGGAGATCGCGATCGCCAGCACGCGGTCGGGCGCGTGGGGCAGCGTGAACGCGATCTGGTGCTCGAGCCCGATCGGCGCGTAGAACTCGCGATGCAGCCCGCTCGCGTGCAGCTCCTCGCGCGTGGCGACGTCCGAGAACCGGTAGGCGCGGCCGTCGAGCGTGCGCTGGTAGCGCTGGACCAAGGGGTTGTCGAACGCGTGCCGCGCGTAGGTGGCGTGCTGCTCGGCCGTCATCTCCGGCACGACGATCGTGACGATCGCGGCGGGGTCCGGCCCGAGGTCGTTGAGCGAGATCCAGTCGGCGGGGATCGCGCGGCGCAGCGCATCGATCAGGCCGGCGCGGAACTCGTCGACGTCGAGCAGCCCGACGATCTCCGCGACGAGGTCCAGCAGCGTCTGGTCGTGCGCGTCGCTCATCGCTCCGAGACGGAGCGTACGCGTTTCCTACGCGTTGACGCGGCGGCGGACCGGATGTTGGAGTACACCGCCATGAGGATCGCCCGAACCCTGCTCCCGCTGCTCGCCCTCGCCGCCTGCGCGGGGCTGCCGGCATCCGCCTCGGCGACGATCTCGCTGGTCGCGCAGTTCGGCGGCGCGGGCGCGGGCGACGGGCAGATCGGCACCGTCACCGCCCCCAGCACCGGGATCGCGACCGACCGCGCCGGCAACGTCTACGTGGCGGACTCGGGCAACCACCGCATCGAGGTCTTCTCCCCCGGCGGCGCGTTCCTGCGCACGTTCGGCTCGGTCGGCACCGGCGACGGCCAGTTCTCGGCCGCCACCAGCGGCTACGGCGACGGCCCCGACGACGTCGCCGTCGACCTCCACGGCAACGTCTACGTCGCCGACGTGAACCGCGGGCTGATCCAGGTCTTCGACCCCACCGGCGCCTTCGTCCGCAAGTGGGGCGGCGCCGGCGGCACCGATCAGCTGACCGGTCCGCGCAGCGTCGCGATCGGCCCCGACGGCCAGGTCTACGTCGCCGACGTCCGCCTCAACCGGATCAAGGTCTACGCCCCCGACGGCACGTTCCTGCGCAAGTGGGGCACGACCGGCAACGATCCCGGCCAGATCCAGAGCATGAGCATCGACAAGCTCAACGTCGACGCGGCCGGCAACGTGTACCTGCTCGAGGGCGACCGCATCGTCCAGAAGTACACCTCCGAGGGCGTGTTCGTCACGCAATGGAGCACGGTCCGGGACGACAGCACGAGCAACTACCCCAAGGACGTCGCGGTCGACGCCGGCCAGCACGTGCTGATCGCCGACGACGAGCCCAACTCGACGCTCACGACCGAGAGCCGCGTCCTCGCCTACGCCACCGACGGGACCTACGCCTACAAGTTCGACGAGCGCCTCGGCTACCAGGGCCCCGACGCCACCGGCGTCCCCATCGGCCTCGGCGCCGACTGCCTCGGCAACACCTACGTCCTGGACTCCACCGGGCACATCCGCAAGTACCACGACGACACGGCGCCGGCGCGCTGCGCGCTCGTCGTCAACGACACCGGCGACGGCCACGACGTGGCCCCGGGCGACGGCTCGTGCGCGACGCCGGCCGGCGCCTGCACGCTGCGCGCGGCGATCGAGGAGGCCGACGCGCAGGGGCAGACGAGCGCGTCCGACATCACCTTCAACCTGCCGACCGGCGCCGCCGCGCAGATCACCCCGGCCACCTCGCTGCCGGCGATCACCGTGCCGGTCTCGATCGACGGCGCGACGCAGCCGGGCACGACGGGCCGCCAGGGCGTCCTGCTCGGCGCGATCGGCGCGCAGCTCGCCGGCGTCAACGGCCTCGACGTCGAGGGCGGCAAGTCCACCATCAACGCGCTCGCCGTCGCCGGCTTCGGCGGCTTCGGGATCAAGCTCGGCGGCGCGGGCGGCGACGCCGTCCGGCAGTCGGTCGTGCGCGGCGACGGCGTCGGGATCGAGGTCGCCGCGCCCGGCGAGACGCTCTCGGGGATCAGCGTCTTCGGCAACGGGAGCCCGGACGCGGCGACGGCCTTCGAGGGGTCCCTGAAGGGCCGGACCGCGACGCCGGCCGAGGCCCAGCAGGGGCTGCTCGCCACCGGCGGCGGGATCGTCGCGCGCACCGGCGCGGCCAAGGACCTCTTCGTCAAGGGCAGCGCGATCGGCTCCGCGCTGTCGGGCGACGGGACCGCCCCGGCGGCGGTCAACCAGGCCATCGGCATCCTGCTCGCGCCCGGCGACGGCGCGCTGAGCGGCGTGCGGATCGGCGACGGGTTCAGCACCAACACGGTGACCGGCAACGCGCTCGGCGTGGTCCTGTCGTCCGCGGGCCCCGCGGTCCAGGGCCCGGCGATCGTCAACACGCACTTCGGCGCCGACACGGGCGGCGGCCCGCTCTCGCCGCTCGCCAACGGGGTGGGCCTGCTGCTGACCGGCAACGTCGCGGGCGCGCAGGTCGGCGACGTGCAGACCGGCAACAGCTTCGAGGACTCCGCGGTCGGCCTGATGGCGCTCGGCCAGGGCGTCACCGGCCTGCACGTGGAGGGCAACACGATCGGCGCCGACAAGACGCTCAGCGACCTCGTCGCGCAGATCAGCGGCGGCCACCCGTCGCTCGGCCAGCACAACCTGCTCGGCGTCGTGCTCGGCGACGTCAGCGGGGCGCAGGTCACCGGCAACGCGATCTACGGCAACGCGCTCGGGCTGCTGATGAGCGGCACGAGCTCGTCGTTCAACACCATCTCGAACAACCGCCTCGGGCTCTCGACCGCGCCGGGCGCGCGGCTGAACGCGCTGAAGCTCGGGGACTTCGGCTCGGCGCTCGGGATCGTCGCGAGCCTCGGCCACGACAACCACATCGGGATCGCGGGCTCCGGCAACACCGTGCGCGGCGCGCTGCTCGGCGCGCTCGTCTCCGGCGAGAAGGGCGACGCCGTCCAGTCCAACATCCTGGACGGCAACCTGTACGGGTTGACCCTCGACGGCGTGGACGGCACGACCGTCGGCGACACGAACGAGGGCGGCGCCAACTTCCTCCAGCACAACTGGATCGGCGTCCTGCAGTCCCAGCGGGAGCTGACCGACGCCGAGCAGAAGACGGCCAAGCTCGACACCGCGGCGGCCGACGCGAGCGATCGCAAGCTGGCGTTCGCCACGCCGTACTCCCAGGATCCGCTGAACATCGCCGACGCGCTCACCACCGCGGACGTCGACGAGAGCTCGGTGACCGTCGAGCAGCGCATCGACGCCGCCAAGGCCGCGCAGGTCCGCTACGGCCACAACTACATCGGGACCGACGCGGGCGACGACCACCAGGGCAACTACCTCGGCATGGGCTTCGTCGGCGACGTGCGGCGCACGATCGTGGGCGTCGGCGGCGGCGGGCCGAACACGATCGCCCACAACCACCTCGCGGGGATCGGGCTCTTCGGGTCCGGCGGCCACTGGCCGATGGGCGTCTCGCTGCTGGGCAACTCGATCCACGACAACTCGTCGCTCTCCACCCCCGACCCGCTGATCCCCGGGACGCCCGGCCTGGGCATCGACCTCGGGACGCCGATCGCCGTCCCGACGGTCCCCTCGCAGGTCTACGGCCCGACGCCGAACGACCCGCTCGACGCCGACACCGGGCCCAACGGGCTCCAGAACTACCCCGTGCTCGTCGAGGCGGCGCGCTCGCCGCGGCTGTCCTTCCGCGGCACGCTCGAGACGGCGCCGGAGAAGACCTACAACGTGGAGATCAGCTCCAGCCCGTTCTGCAACCCCTATGGGTACGGCGAGGGCGAGCACGTCCTCCAGGTGCTGAAGATGAAGACCGACGAGACGGGCGTCGTGAACTTCGCGGCCGAGGAGGCGGGGCTGAGCGGCGGCAAGGCGCCGCCGCCGCGGCTGCCGGCGCATGACCGCTACCTGACCGCGACCGCGACGGCGCCCGACGGCTCGACGAGCGAGTACTCGGCCTGCGCGAAGATCGCCGAGAAAGCGCCGCCGCTGAGCATCGCGCCGGGCGACACGGGCGTCTCGGCGAGCGGGGCGACCTCGGTGCAGGCGTTCAACGCGGATGCCTACGACGTGCGCGAGGTGCGGCTCGAGACCGAGCAGCCGCTGAAGGGGCGCAAGAGCGATGTGGCCGCTGGCACGGCCAAGGCCAAGGTGAAGCGCGTCCTGCTCGCGCGGACGAAGCTGAAGCTCAAGCCGAAGCACAGCAAGCGCGTGACCCTGCACCTCACCGCGGCGGCGCGGAAGCTGCTGGCGTCCAAGAAGCAGCTCACGGTCATCGCGACGGTGACCTCGCGCAAGGGCGCGCACCATCACACGGCGACCGTGCGCTACGTCGTGCACGCGCCGCCGGCGAAGAAGGCCACCAAGAAGCCGAAGGCCAAGAAGAGGAAGAAGAAGTAGGGCGCGCTAGCGGCGCTCGGTCGCGAACATCCGCAGCGCGTGCTCGCCCGCCGGCGTGTCGCGATGCTCGCGCACGACCGTGCGCATCCGCGGCGGCAGCTCGTCCACCGCCGGCAGCCGCACCCCGTACTCGGGCGGCGCGACCAGCGGCGCGGCGAGCGCCGCGAACGTGAGGTCCGCGATCGAGAACGCGTCGCCGACGAGGTAGCGCCGGCCGTCGGCGAGGCGGTCGTCGACGTCGGCGAAGATCGCGCGGAACTCGCGCTCGGCGTCGACCACGGTGTCGTCGTCGATCCGCAGCACGCGGGAGATCACGGCGCCGAGCGCGCGGTGGCCGACCTTGAAGGTCCGGCGCTGCCAGCCCGGGACGCCGGCGGTCATCGACGCGGTCACGAGCTCCGGGTGCGGGATCATCTGGTGGTAGACCCAGAGCCGCGTCGCAGGGCCGAGGCGCTCGTCGTAGTCGTCGGCCAACGCGCGGGCCTCGGCGGCGAGCGTCGGGTCCTCCGGGATCGTCCCGCGGCCCGCGGGCGCGCGCTCGTCGGCGTAGCAGACGATGTCCGCCGACTCGTCCAGCACGCCGGCCTCGTCGCAGACCAGCACCGGCGCCGTCAGCCGCCCGCCCGCGCGGCGCACCGCGACGCGATGCAGCGCCGGCAGGTGCCGCCGCTCCTCGTAGTCGATGCCCGCGCGGTCGAGCGCCCAGCGCGCCTTCTCGCAGTAGTGGCTGATCGGGATCGTGACGAGGACGGGGCGGCGCTCGGCGCTCATGACCGCCGATCATCTCCTACCCTGCACCGCGATGCCGGAGCTTCCCGAGGTCGAGTCCGCCCGCGCCCTGATCGCCGAGCACGGGCTCGGTCGCGAGATCGTCGCCGTGGACGACGGCGACACCTACGTCTGCCGCCCGCACGCGCCCGGGGAGATCGCCGACGCGCTCGTCGGCCATCGCCTCGTCTCGGCCCATCGCCAGGGCAAGTCCATGTGGATCGAGACCGACGACGGGCCGGTGCTCGGCCTGCACCTGGGCATGGCCGGGCGGATCGTCATCGACGACGAAGCGGCCGGCGACTACTGGTCCGACGGCGGCCGCAAGCACCTTCCGGTCTGGGATCGGTTCACCATCCACTTCGCCGACGGCGGCTGGCTCGCGCTGCGCGACAAGCGCCGGCTCGGCCGCGCCGTCCTCAACCCGCGGCTGGACCGGCTCGGCCCGGACGCGGCGGAGGTCACGCGCGACGACTTCCGCGAACGCGTCGGCCGCGGCGAGGGCCCGCTGAAGGCGCGGATCATGGACCAGTCGGTGATCGCCGGCGTCGGCAACCTGCTCGCCGACGAGGCGCTGTGGAAGGCGAAGCTCGACCCGCGCCGCCCGGCCGGCGGCCTCGACGACGAGGACCTCGACGCGCTGCGCCGCGCGATCCGGGCCGCGACCCGCCGCGCCATCGAGCGCGGCGGCGTCCACACCGGCGACGTCATCCCCCACCGCACCCGCGACGGCGTCTGCCCGCGCTGCGGGGCCGACATGGCCCGCGCGACGATCGGCGGGCGGACGACCTACTGGTGCACGGCGGAGCAGGGCGGTCGTAGCGCGTAGCGCCGCGCTGCACCGCGCGCGAGCAGAACGGCGCGGCCAGCTAGTTCTCCAGCTTGAACCCGACCTTCATGGTCACCTGGAAGTGGGCGATCTCGCCGTCCTCCACGTGCCCGCGGATGCCGGTCACCTCGACCCAGTCGAGGCCCCGCAGCGTCGTGTTCGCGCGCTCCACCCCGGAGCGCAGCGCCTCGGTCACGCCATCGGGCGAGGTGCCCGCCAGCTCGACGATCTTGTACGTGTCGTTCTCGGCCATGGAGGCGTCGTGCCCGCATCGCGGGCGCGGCAACCTAGACCGGGTAGAAGCGCTTCATCAGCGGCAGCAGCACCGCGTGCGGCGTGTAGCGCGAGGAGGCGACGGTCGCCTTGATCGCGAGGCCCGGCACGACGACGCGGCGGTTGCGGGCGAGGCCGTCGATGGCGGTCCTGGCGCAGTCGGCGGGTGCGACGCGGACGAACGACGGGACGCCGGCGAACGCGTCGGCGAGGCCGGCGCGCTCGGCGAACTCGGTGTCGATCGGGCCCGGGCAGAGCGCGGTGACCGCGACTCCGAGGTGCGAGAGCTCGGTGTGGAGCGCCTCGGCGAAGCTCAAGGCGAAGGCCTTGCTCGCGGCGTAGGTCGCCTGGCCGGGGATCGGCTGGATCCCGGCCGAGGAGGCGACGACCAGGATCGCGCCCGCCCCGCGCTCGACCATGGCGGGCGCGTAGGCGCTCGAGAGCGCGACGACCGCCTCGCAGTTCAACCGCACCATGTCGCTCTCGGCCTTGGCGTCGAGGTCGACGAACTGGCCCGCGCTGCCGTAGCCGGCGTTGTTGATCAGGATGTCGA
>JAOPZG010000378.1 GCA_025964215.1 Conexibacter sp. | reverse complement strand
GCTGGTCGCCGCGGGCGGCAGCGCGACGACCGACGGCGGCGCGGGCGCGATCGCGGCGATCGAGGAGGCCGGCGGCCTGCAGGGCGCGGCGCTCGTTGTGCTCTGCGACGTCCGCACGCCGTTCGAGCGCGCGCCCGCGGTCTTCGGTCCGCAGAAGGGCGCAGACGCCAAGGCCATCAACAAGCTTGAGCGACGCCTCCAAGAACAGGCGGCCACCCTCCCGCGCGACCCGCGCGGCGTCCCGATGACCGGCGCCGCGGGCGGCCTCGCCGGTGGCCTCTGGGCGCGCTACGGGGCCGCGCTCGAGCCCGGCGCCCCGTTCATCCTGAAGGCCTTGGACTTCGACGCGCGCATGCGCGCCGCGCGCGCGGTCGTCGTCGGCGAGGGCCGGATCGACGCCACCACCTTGCAGGGCAAGGTCGCCGGCGAGATCGCCACCCGCGCGCGCCAGGCCGGCGTCCCCTGCCACGCGATCGTCGGCGCCAACGCGATCGACCGCTTCAGCGCGCGGATCCTCGACCTCCAGGTGATCCTCGAGGCGGGCACGGCAGAGGCCCTCAGCGCAGCCGGCGCGCACCTCGGCCGCCTGCTCGCCGACCGCGAGGCTTGAAGGGGTCAGACCCCCTCGAGGGTTGAAGGGGTCAGACCCCCTCGAGGGTTGCCGCCAACGCTCAAGGGGGTCAGACCCCCTTGAGGGTGGTCGAGGGTTCTAGAACGGCTCGATCGGGATCGACGCCGGCATCGCGAACGTCCGGCCCGCGCCGGCCGGCTCCGCGATCAGCGCCGTCATCGCGTCCGAGGCCATCGGCCGCGCGAAGTGGAAGCCCTGGCCCATGCCGCACCCGAGGTCGTGCAGGACGTCGGCCTGCGCGCCCGCCTCGATCCCCTCGGCGATGCACGCAAGCTTCAAGGACGAGGCCAGCTCGACGATCGCCCGCGCCAGCGCGCGGCCCTCGTCGTCGCCCGTGTCGAGGCCGTCGACGAAGGGCTTGGCCATCTTGAGGATGTCGATCGGGAACCGCCGCAGGTAGCGCAGCGACGAGTAGCCGGTGCCGAAGTCGTCGACCGCGAGCCGCACGCCCAGCGCCTTCAGCGCGGTCAGCCGCGAGATCGTCGCCTCGGTGTCGTGCATGAGCACCGTCTCGGTGATCTCCAGCACGAGCGCGGCGGCGGGCAGGCCGGAGTCCGCGAGCGCGGCCGCGACGTCCGCGACGATGTTGGGGTCCTCGAGCTGGCGGCCCGAGAGGTTCACGGACATGATGCGCGGCTCGTCGGTGGGGAAGACCGCCATCCACGCCGCGGCCTGCTGGCAGGCGGTGCGCAGGATCTGACGGCCGAGCTCCACGATCGAGCCGTTCTCCTCCGCGAGCGGGATGAAGTGCGGCGGCGGGACGAGCCCGCGCGTCGGATGGGTCCAGCGCGCGAGCGCCTCGAAGCCGGCGAGCGTCTGGCCGTCCAGCGCGATCACCGGCTGGTAGTGGACCTCGATCTCGTCGCGCTCGATCGCGCGCAGCAGCTCGCTCTCGAGCTCGAGCCGCTCGACGACCTCGGCCTGCATCCCGTCCTCGAAGACGCGGTGCCGGCCCTTGCCGTCGCGCTTGGCGCGGTACATCGCGACATCGGCCTGGCGCAGCAGCTCGGAGGCCTCCTGGCGCCCGACCGCAATGCCGACCGAGACCTGCACGTACACCTCGTGGCCCTGGACCAGGACCGGCGCGGCCAGCGCCGCGGTGATCCGCTCGGCGACCATCACCGCCTCGTCCGCGCCACCCAAGTCCTCCAACAACACGGCGAACTCGTCGCCGCCGAGGCGCGCGGCCGTGTCGGCGCTGCGCAGCGACTCGTCGATGCGGCGCGCGACCGCGACCAGCAGCTCGTCGCCGGCGCCGTGGCCGAGCGAGTCGTTGACGGTCTTGAAGCGGTCGAGGTCGAGGAAGATCACGCCGCAGGAGGTGCCGCGGCGGCGCCCCTGGATCAGCGCGTGCTGGATGCGATCGGTAAAGAGCGCGCGGTTCGGCAGCCCGGTGAGCGCGTCGTGCAGCGCCTGGTGGAGCATCGTGTCGACGCGCCGCGCGTCGGTCAGCGCCAGCGAGGCGTGCTCGGCGAAGGACGACAACATGTCCTGCTCGGCGCGCGAGAAGACGCGGCCGGGCCGGAACGAGCAGAGCAGCAGGCTGCCGATCACGCGGCCGTCCTCGTGGACCGGCGCGGCCATCGCGGCCTGCAGGCCGTGGCGCAGCCAGGCGCCGCGGGCGTCGGGCATCGACGGGTAGTCCTCGACCACGATCAGCCGCGCCTCGGCGACCGCGCGGCCGGTCACGCCGACGCCGACGCGGTGGCGCCCGGCGTCCTCGTCGGCGGCCAGGACCGCGTCGTAGCCGCTGTACGCGGCGAAGCTCAGCCAGCCCGTGTCGTCGGGATCGACGAGCACGAGCGCGGGCGCGTCGTCGCCGAGCAGCTCGCCGGCGGCGCCGACGATCGTCTCCAGGACGCCCTCCAGCGGCTCACGCCGGGAGATCGCGCGCTGGATCCGGGCCATCGCCTCGAGGACCCGCTGGCGCTTGCGCAGCGTCTCCAGCAGGCGGACGTTCTCGGCGGCGGCGAGGTCGGCGCGGGCGCGCAGGCCGCGCTCGGCGTCGATCGTCACCAGCAGGCGCATGGTCAGCGCGAGGCCGCGCGCCATCCCGCGCAGCAGCGTGCGCTCCTCGGCGGTGAACGGCAGGCCGGCGCGGGCGAGCACGAGCTGCGCGCCCGAGTCCTCCAGCGGCAGGGCGAGCGCGGGGCACGGACCGGCGCCGGGGATCTCGAGCAGGCCCTCGCGGGTCGCGACGAGCTCGTTCAGCGACGCCTCGGGCACGTCGTAGCGCGGCCAGCCGACGGCGGCCACGACCACGCCATTGCGCACGAGCGCTGCGCATTCGGCCTCGACGCTCTCGGCGGCGCGCTCGACGCCCTCGCGCGCGGCCTCGAACTCGTCCTGGCACTGCGAGACCGCGCCGAGGAACTCGGAGAGCTGCTGCGGGGCCCAGCTCGCGGCGGCGTCGGTCATGCGATCGCCAGCACGACGAGCGTCTGCTGGTGGAAGCCCGCGGTCCCGCGCGTGCGCGCGATCTCGCCGTAGGTGTAGAGGCCCGCGACGGCGGCGTCGCCGGCGTGGGCGAGGATCCGGTCGACCTCGTCGCCGACGCCGTCGCCGAGGAAGAGCAGGCGCGCGTTGCAGTCGAAGACGACGAGCGCCCGGACGTCCTCGCCGTCGAGGCCGTCGAGCGCCTCGCGGCAGGCCGCGTCGGTCGCG
>JAOPZG010000204.1 GCA_025964215.1 Conexibacter sp. | reverse complement strand
CCGGCGGCGCCCTCGTACCAGCGCGGCGCGCCGGTGAAGCCGCCGGCCGCCAGGCGCGCCGCGTGGACGCCGTGGCGCGCGGCCATCCCGAGCTCGATGCGGTACTCGCTGGTGCCGTCGATCCAGGTCTGGTTCAGGCCGCCGGAGAGGCTCGCGGCGATCGCGATGGCGTTGGCCGTGCCCTCGGCGTCGAGGCGGAGGATCGACGCGCCGGCCGCCGCGGCGCCGAGCGGGCCGAAGATCGAGGAGGCGCGGAAGCCGCGCACGGTGGAGACGGAGGTGAGCCGCTCCCCGACCGCCGCCGCGACCTCGCAGCCGGCGGCGACCGCGCGCAGGAACGCCGCCCCGTCGGCACCCTCGCGCTCGGCGAGCGCGAGCGCCGCGGGGATGACCGCGGAGCCGACGTGCGTCTTCGCGGCGAAGTGCGTGTCGTCCTGCGCGCGCGTGTGCATGAGCGCGCCGTTGGCGAACGCGGCGTCCTCGGCGGTGGTGCGGCCGCCGTCGACCAGGATGGTGGACTCGGCGGGCCCGCGGCCGCGGACGGTCGCCCACAGCGCCTCGCCCTCGCCGGCCGCGGCCATCGCGCAGGTAAGGTCGTGGAGCAGGTTGCAGCAGAGCTTCGCGACGACCTCGTCGGGCAGCGGCCGGCGCGCGAGGCCGGCGACGAACTGGCCGATCTCCTGGCCGACGGGCGGGGCGGTGACGGGCATCAGATGGCCTCCGGTGGGGCGAGCAGTCCGGCGGGATCCTGCAGGCGATCCCGGACGCCGGTGAGGAACGGGGCGCCCTCGGCGCCCGTGAGCACGCGGTGGTCGCAGCCGAGCGTGAGGCGCATCGCGCCGTCCACGACCGAGCCGACGCCGAGGATCGCCGCCTGCGGCGGGTTGACCACCGGGTCGAAGTCCTCGATCCCGTACATGCCGAGGTTGGACACCGTGAACGTCGGGTCCTCCAGCAGCTCGCGGTTGAGCTTCCTGGCGGCGGCGAGGCCGGCGATCTCGCGGACCGCGAGCGTGATGTCCCGGACTTCGAGGCGATCGGCGTCGTAGACCGCGGGGACGACGAGGCCGCCCTCGACGGCGACCGCGACGCCGACGTTGACGCGCGGGTGGAGCTCGATCGCGTTCTCGGCCCACGAGGCGTTGACGCCGGGATGGGCCCGCAGCGCGCGGCCGGTGGCGGCGACGACGAAGTCGTTGAGCGAGGGGACGACGTCCGCGCCGCCGGCCTTCAGCTCGGCGCGCGCGGCGACGAGGCCGCGCACGTCGGCGGTCACGCGCAGGTAGAAGCACGGCACGAGCGCGGCCTCGACCATCCGCCGCGCCATCGCGCGGCGCATCAGCGGGAGCTTGCGGACCTCGGCCTCGCCGCGGCCCGTCGCGCCCGCCTGGCTCGTCGCCGTGCCGGTCATGCGCTCAACACCATCAACAGCTGCGTGACGGGCACGATCGCGCCCTCCTCGACCAGGATCTCCGCGACCGTCCCGGCGGACGGCGACTCGATCTCCATGTTGGCCTTGTCGGTGGCGACCTCGAGCAGCGGGTCGCCGGCGGCGACCGTGTCGCCGACCTTCACCTCGATGGCGACCACCTCGATCTCCTCCGTGTTCCCGGGCTCTTCGATCAGGATCTCGATGCGATCGCTCATGCGGGCTCCATGACGGTGCGGACGGCGGCGGCGACGTCGGTGGCCTTCGGCGCGCGCGCCTCGGCCAGCGGGACGGGCGTGGGGACGTTGATGAACGGCGAGGCGACGCGGATCGGCGCGGCCTTGAGCTGCGGGAGGCACCGCTCGGCGGCCAGCGCGACGAGCTCGGCGCCGATCGAGCACGGGGCCGTGGCCTCCTGCGCGACGACGAGCCGGCCGGTGCGCCGGACGGACTCCACGATCGTCTCGGTGTCCAGCGGCGAGAGCGTGCGCGGGTCGATGACCTCGACCGAGACGCCCTCGGCGGCCAGCGCCTCGGCGGCCTCGAGCGCGCGGTCGACCAGGCGGCCGACGGCGACGACGGTGACGTCCGTGCCCTCGCGGCGCGTCTCGGCGACGCCGATCGGCAGGACGAAGTCCTCGTCGACCGGGACCTCGCGGCGCGTCGGCAGCAGCCCGAGCGTCTCGATGAACAGCACCGGGTCGTCGTCGCGGATCGCGGCCTTCAGCAGGCCCTTCGCGTCCCGCGCGTTGGACGGCATGATGACCTTGAGGCCCGGGACGGCGCAGAACCACGCCTCGAAGTTCTGCGAGTGCTGGGCGCCGTTGGGGCCGCCCGCGCCGCACATCGTGCGGATGGTGAGCGGCATCGACTGGCCGGAGAAGTAGCGGAACTTCGCGGCCTGGTTGACGATCTGGTCCATCGCGATCATCGCGAAGTCGAAGAACATGATCTCGACCACGGGGCGCAGGCCGACGGCGCCGGCGCCGACGCCGAGCCCGACGAGCACCTGCTCGCTGATCGGCGTGTCGCGGACCCGCTTGCTGCCGTAGCGGTCGAGCAGGCCGCGGGTGACGCCGTAGGGACCGCCGGGGCAGCCGACGTCCTCGCCGACGAGCACGACGCTCGGGTCGCGCTCCATCTCCTCGGTCAGCGCCTGGTTGATGCCCTGCCAGGTCTTCAGCGAGCGCGTCTTGGCCTCGGTCGTCGCGGCCATCAGACGGTCGCCAGGTGGTCGACGGCGAGCGCGTCCGGACCGGTGATCGGGGACTCGAGCGCGAAGGCGAGCGCCGCGGCGATCTCGTCCTCGACGGAGGCGTCGAGCGCGCCGGCGTCGGCGTCGGACAGGGCCGCGCGGGAGCGCACGAGCGGGTCGAGGGTCCGCCAGCGCTGGACCTCCTCGTCCTCGCGGTAGGCGGCCTGGTCGCCGGCGTAGTGGCCGAACCAGCGGTAGGTCAGGGCCTCGATCATCGTCGGGCCCTCGCCGTCGCGGGCGCGGGCGACGGCGGTGGCGACCGCGTCGGCCACGGCGCCGACGTCGTTGCCGTCGACCCGCTCGCCGGGCATCCCGAAGGACTCGCCGCGGCGCCAGATCTCGCCGGCGACGTGCAGCTCCTGCGGGGTCAGCTCGACGTACTGGTTGTTCTCGCAGACGAAGACGAGCGGGAGCTGCCAGAGCGCGGCGATGTTGATGGCCTCGCCGAACGCGCCGGTGCCTGTGGCGCCCTCGCCGAAGAAGCAGACGCAGACGTCGTCGCGCTCCTGGACCTGCATCGCGTAGGCGGCGCCGGTGGCGATCGGGAGGCCGGCACCGACGATGCCGTTGGTGCCGAGCAGGCCGATCGACGGGATCGCGACGTGCATCGAGCCGCCGCGGCCGCGCGAGTAGCCCGCGGTGCGGCCGAGGAGCTCGGCCATCAGACGGCCGGGCGATGCGCCCTTGGCCAGGCAGTGGTGGTGGCCGCGGTGCGTGGAGAGGATCGCGTCGCTGACGCGCAGCCCCTCACAGGCGCCGATCGCCACGGCTTCCTGACCGATGGAGAGGTGCAGCGGACCCGGGACCTGGCCCTCGTGGAACTGATCGTGGACGGTCTCCTCGAAGCGCCGGCTGAGCCGCATCAGGCGATACCTCGCCTGATCGGTCCCAACGGCCGCCGGGGACTCCACCGTGGACGTGCGGTGCTCTGCCAACCCGATCTCCTCCTGAACCCAAAATCTCCCTACCGCACGGTAGGCTGGCGCCACTGTATCGTGTGCGGCGGAGCGCGGCAACACCCTGCTGGCGCCAAGGTCCAACCACGCTGGAGGACGAGTGCCGAAGACCGCGACGAAGCGCACACCGAGCAAGGCGGCGGCCCGCCCGCCGGCCCTTCCGGACAAGCCCGAGACGGGCTCCGGGGCGCTCCAGGTGCGTGCCGACGTGATCGCGGCGGCGACGAAGGTCTTCAGCGAGCGCGGCTACCACGCCGCGTCGATGACCGAGATCGCGAACGTGCTGGGCATCCGCAAGCCGAGCCTGTACCACCACGTGCGCAAGAAGGAGGACCTGCTCTTCGCGATCCACGAGCAGATGATCGACGAGCTGATCGACGAGACGATGACCGTCTTCAGCTCCTCGATGAGCCCGTCGGAGAAGGTCGCCGGCGCGCTGCGCGTCGCGATGAGCTTCGTCGGCCGCCACCGCGACGGCGTCACCGTCTTCCTCGCCGAGCACCGCGCGGTCACCGGCCAGCGCTGGAACGAGCTCGTGCTCAAGCGCGACTTCTACGAGCAGATGGTCCACCGCATCATCTCCGAGGGCACCGCGCAGGGCACCTTCATCGACGTCCCGCCGTCCGTCGCCGCGAAGGCCGTGCTGGCGATGGCGAACTGGGGCTACACCTGGTTCGACCCCGAGGGCCCGCTGACCGCCGAGGAGGTCGCCGACACGTTCGCGACGATCGCGCTGCGCGGGCTCGAGGTGCGCTAGTGGAGGCAGAGGCGTTGCGTGCCCTGCTCGACGCGCGGGCGTGCGAGCGCTTGTTGGTGGAGTACGTGCGGCGGGTGGACTTCGGGGAGGCCGCGTCGTTGGCGGACCTGTTCGTGGAGGATGGGGTGTGGGAGGCCGAGGGGCTGGTGTTGGATGGGCGCGAGGCGATCCGCGCGCACTTCCTGCAGCGGCAGGGCGTGGTGCGGCGCGTGTCGCGGCACATGGTCACGAACGTGGCTGTCGATGTGGATGGCGACGCCGCCTCGGGGCTGGCGTACTTCGCGAACTTCCGGGTGGACCGCGCCGAGGGCGACCTGTCGCTGCCGGTCGCGGCGGGGTTGGCGAAGTACACGGGCGAGTACGTGTGCGCGTTCGCGCGCGGCGCCGAGGGGTGGCGCTTCGCGCGCTTGCATGTCGACGTGACGTTCCTGCGGCCCGCGACGCCGGCGCCGCAAGCGGTGTAGGCGCTCGGCTCTGGGCGCTGGTCGGGGTGCGCGGCGTCGTCCGTCGTCACCGGGGGAGCGAGGCGTAGCCGGCGCCTCGCGGCGTGGCTCGTCGTCCGCCGGCGCCGGGGCGCGGGTCGTTCGCGGCCGAATCGCCCCTCGCGCCGGGTCGTTCGCGGCCGAATCGCCCGTCGCGCGCGCGTCGAGGGACGACAGATGGCCGCTCTGCGGCCATCTGTCGTCCCTCGATGGCGTTTGGGGCCGAATCGCGCGGTGTTCGGGCCCGAGCCGAGTCCCCACCACCCTCGGGCCCCGCGGACGACCCCGGGCGCCGCGAGACGCCACCTCCGCTCACTCCCTCGGTGACGGCGGACCACGGTGCGCGCAGCGACCAACGCCCGAGCTGAGCGCCAGCCGCGCCGCGCCGCGCGCAACGCCTACAGCGCCGGCTCCTCCGACTCCGCCAGCAGCTTGCGCAGCTCGTCCTTGCGGATCTTCCCGATCGACGTCTTCGGCAGCTCGTCGACGAACCGCACGACCGTCGGCACCTTGAACTTCGACAGGTGCCCGCGGCAGTACTCCATGACCTCGTCGGCGCTCAGCCCGCCGGAGGACGACGCGACCACGACCGCCGCCACCGCCTCGTCCCGGATGTCGTCCGGCACGCCGACGACCGCCGCCTCCGCGATCCCCGGGTGGTCGATCAACGTGGCCTCGACCTCGATCGCGGAGACGTTCTCGCCCGCGCGCTTGATCATGTCCTTCTTGCGATCGAAGAAGTACAAGTACCCGTCTTCGTCGGCGTAGGCGTTGTCGCCGGTGTGCAGCCGGCCGTTCCGCAGCGCGGCCGCGGTCGCCGCCTCGTCGCCGTAGTACCCCAACAGGATGTCGCGCCCCGGGTCGCCGAGCACCGTGATCTCCCCCACCTCGCCGGTCGCCACCGGAAGGCCCTCGGCATCCACCAGCTCCAGCCGGCGCCCCGGCGACGGCAGGCCGATCGACGGCCACTTCCGCGGCCCCGCGATCGGCGAGACGGTCAAGAGCGTCATCGCCTCCGACAGCCCGTAGCCGTTGATCAGCGTCACGCCGTACCGCGCCTCGAACGTGTCCTTCTCCTGGTCGGTCACGTTGATGGCGAAGAAGAGCCGCCGCAGTTGGTGGTCGCGCTCGTTGGGCGACGGCGGCTGGGCGATCAGGGTGCGGAGCTGCATCGCCACGACCGCGGTCTGCGTCGCCGCGTGCGAGCGGACCTGGCCCCAGAAGCGCGAGGCGCTGAACTCCTCGATCAGCACGAGCGTGCCGCCGACGGTCAGCGCGCCGAAGAGCGACATCGCCTGCGCGTTGACGTGGAACAACGGGAGCGCCGTGAGGCAGCGCTCGCCCGGCTGCAGCCACAGGCAGTGCACGGCGTCGAGCCCCGCCCGCAGGCACATCGCGTGCGTGATCATCACGGCCTTCGGCTTGCGCGTCGTGCCCGAGGTGAAGATCAGCTCGCAGACGTCGTTGGACGACACCTGCACCTCCGGCGGCGCGTCGTCGCCCTCGAGCAGCTCCTCGAACGACCGCCGCGCGCCCGCGTCGCCGCGGGCGATGACGATCTCCACGCCCTCCCCCGCCGCCTGCTCGACCGGCGCCAGCAGGTCCGGCTCGGTGATCGCCAGCCGCGCCCCGCTGACCGCCAGGATGTGCTCGATCTCCGGCGCCGTGTTGGCGACGTTCGAGGGCACGAGCACCGCGCCGAGGCGCGCGAGCGCGAACCACGTGACGAGCAGCTCCGGGCAGTTGCGCAGGTGGACGAGGACGAAGTCGCCCTGCCCCACGCCGCCGCGCGCGAGCCCCGCAGCGCAGCGCAGCACGCGCTCGCGGACCTCCGCGTAGCTCAGCCAGCTCACCGCGCCGGAGCGATCCTCGAAGACCAGCAGCGTCTGCTCGGGGTACAGCGCGGCCTGCTCGTCGAGCAGGTGGCTGAGGGTCCGGTCGCCTACGGGATCCAACACGGGTCGCTCCTCGATCGTGGGCCTACCGTCGGGTAGGTCATGCCATGTACATCCCGCCGTTGACGTCCAGGGTCGCCCCGTGGACGAAGCTCGCGAGGTCCGACGCCAGGACGACCGCGACGGTCGCCTGCTCCTCCGGTGGCGCGCCGCGCCGCAGCGGCGTGCGGCTATGCGCCTCGGCGCGGGCCTCAGCGCTCAAGATCTCGGTCATCGGCGTCTCGGTGAAGCCCGGGTGCAGGCAGTTGATGCGGATCCCGAGCGGCCCCGCGTAGGCCGCGACGTGGCGCGTGAGCCCCTCGACGCCGGCCTTCGACGCCGCGTACGGCGCGCTCGCCCGCAGCCCGCCCGTCCGCGCCGCGAAGGACCCGAACAACACGATCCGCCCGTCGCCGTGCTCGCGCATCAGCTCGACCGCGCCCTGCGCGAGCAGGAACGAGCTGCGCAGGTTGACGTCCATCACCGCGTCCCACTCCGCGTCGGTGACGTCCGGGAGCTTCGAGACGCGGTAGATCCCCGCGCAGTGGATCAGGACGTCGAGCTGCCCGAAGCGCGCGACGGTCTGCGCGAGCGCGTCCTCGACGCCGGGGCGCGACGAGAGGTCGGCGGTGATCCGCAAGGCGTCGTCGGCGACGTCCGCCGCCGCGAGCCCCTCCCCGTCGCTGTCGACCAGCGCGAGCCTCGCGCCCTCGGCCGCCAGCAGCCGCGCGGTCGCCAGGCCGATGCCCTTGGCCGCGCCGGTGACGAGGCACACGCGCCCCGCGAGTCCGGTCTCCAACATGATGGTCAATACCCCTTCGCGGCGTTCCAGCCGCCGTCGACGAACAGCGTCTCGCCGTGGATGAACGACGCGGCCTCACCGCACAGGAACAGCGCCGGTCCGGCGATGTCCGCGGGCTGGCCCCAGCGCCCCGACGGCGTGTTGGTGGTGATGATCTCGCGCATCGGCTCGCCGTCGCGGAAGTAGCGCGCGCTCAGCGGCGTCTCGATCAGCCCAGGCGCGATCGCGTTGCAGCGGATCCCGGAGCCCGCGAGCTCCGCGGCGATCGCCTGCGTCAGCGAGATCACGCCGCCCTTGCTCGCGTCGTAGGCCGCGCGCTCGCGCAGCGCCAGCCGGCCCGCGATCGAGGCGAGGTTGACGATCGACCCGCCCCGCCCCTCGTCCGCGAGCATCAGCCGCACCGCCGCCTGCGCGCAGATGAACGACCCCGTGAGGTTCACGTCGATCGTCCGCCGCCACAGGTCCACCGGGCAGTCCACGAACGGCACCTGATGGCGGATCCCCGCGTTGTTGACGAGGAAGTCGAAGGACCCCAGCTCGTCGGCGGCGCGCGCGAACGCCGCCGCCACCGCCG
>JAOPZG010000195.1 GCA_025964215.1 Conexibacter sp. | reverse complement strand
CCGTAGTCGAGGCACTCGCGCGTCAGGTTCACGGCCTCCCGACCGGTGATGCCCTGGACGATGAACGTGGTGTCCGCGTTGACGAGGATGCTCATGCCGCCGCTCCTTGGATCTTCTCGACCGCGCGGCGCCCCGCCTCGTGGAGGGACACGCTGCGGTCCGCGTACTCGACGCCGTACTTCTCGAGGATCTTGAAGCCCTCTTCCTCCCAGGCGCCCGGGATCCGGAAGATGGCGATCTTCTCGGCCGGGTCCATGCCCAGCTCCAGGCACGCGGCGATGACGCCGCGGGCGACGATGTCGACCCGCGTGTTCGACACGATCGACATCATCACGGCGATCTTGTCGACGCCGGGCTTGGAGAGCACGAGCTTCGCCAGGCCCTTGGTCTTGGAGACCGACGGGTTGCCGCCGATCTCGCAGTAGTTGGCGGGCTCGCCGCCGTACTTGCGGACCGCGTCGAAGAGCGTCAGCGAGCCACCGCCGGCGCCGATGACGAGGCCGAGGTTGCCGTCGAACTCGGTGACGTTGCCGGCCACGCCGCGGTGGTCCTGGGAGTCGACGGCCTCGCCGGCGAGCTCGAACGGCGTGGGCTCGCGCGCCTCGCGCGTCTCGTCGTCGCCGACGCCGAGGTCCTTGAGCAGGGCCTTGTGGCGGCCGCGGGCCTCGTTCTCCATGTCCATGTGCGCGTCGAGCGCGATGAACGAGCCGTCGGCCATGCGCGCCAGCGGGTTGATCTCCGCGAGCGTCATGTCGTTGTCGACGAAGAGCTTCGCGAGCTTGGTGAGGATCGGCGTCAGCTTGTTGAGCGCCGAGCCGGTCACGCCCGTGGAGGCGATGACCTCCTTGGCCTCGAAGTCGCCGAAGGGCAGGATGTTGGAGAAGTGCCGCCGGCCGACCTTGTCGGGCTGCTCCTCGGCGACCTGCTCGATGTCGATCCCGCCGACGGGCGAGAAGATCATCACGGGCTGCTTGCGGGTGCCGTCCCAGACGACGCCCGCGTAGTACTCCTGCTCGAACTCCGCGCGCGGGTCGACGAGGATGCCGCGGGGCATCTGCCCGTTGATCTCGAGCTGGAGGATGTCCGTGGCGTGGGCCTCGGCCTCCTCGGGCGTGTCGGCGAACTTGACGCCGCCGGCCTTCATGCGGCCGCCGGAGAGGACCTGCGACTTGATGACGGTCGGGCCGCCGATCCGCGCGGCGATCTCCTTCGCCTCCAGCGCGTCGGTCGTGAAGCCGTAGTCGGTGACTGGGATGCCGGCCCGCTTGACGATCTCGCGGGCCTCATATTCGAAGAATCTCAAGGCTGGACGCCTCCGGTCAGGGGGCTGTGGAAAGCGGCGCCGGAGCCTATAGGGCGGGCGTCTGCGGCGCGCAGTGGGACGCGAGCAGCGCGAGGTTCTCGGCCACCCGCTCGGGGGTGACGCGGAAGGTCGGCGGCGAGAGGACGACGTGGTCGCAGACCCGGTCGAAGCGCCGCAGGCCCTCCCGGACCTCCTCCGGCGTGCCGGCGATCGCCAGCTCGTCGACCATCGGCTCGGTGACCGCGGCGAGCATCCCGTCCACGTCGCCGCGGCGGAACGCGGCCTGGATCGCCGCGGCCTGCTCGGCGAAGCCGCAGGTCTCGAAGATCGCGCCGTAGCTGCGCACCGAGCCGTAGAAGGCGATCATCGCCGCGGCCTCGCGGCGGGCCTCGTCGCGGTCGTGGCTCGCGCACGCGAGCGCGTAGGTGGCGAGGGCGACCGTGTCGGGATCCCGCCCGGCGTGCGCGGCACCGCGCTCGAGCTCGGGACCGCAGACCTCTCGCAGGTAGCGCGGGCTGCACAGCGTGTGGGCCAGCAGGCCGTCGGCGACGCGGCCGGCGGACTGGACCATCCGCGGGTTCACGCCCGCGGTGTAGATGGGGATCGTGCGCGTGGGGGCGGCGGCGAGGTCGTCGAGGCCCTGGATGTGGAGGCGGTAGAAGCGGCCGTCGTGCTGCACGGGCTTGGCGTGGAGGTCCCAGACCTCGCGGACGAGGCCGACGAGCTCCTCCATCCGGACCGCGGGCGCGGCGCCGTCGAGGCCGTGCCAGTCGGCGATCATCTTGCGCGTGCCGTTGCCGAGGCCGAGGACGAAGCGCCCGCCGGAGAGCTCGTCGAGGTCGCGCGCCTCGGCGGCGAGCATCAGCGGCGAGCGGCCGACGCCGTAGATCACGCCCGAGCCGATCGTGACGTCGGTCGTGGCCGAGGCGATCGCGGCGAGCGTCACGGTGGCGCTGCGGTTGTAGAGCTCCGAGGTCCAGACCGAGTCGAAGCCGGCGCGGTCGGCCGCGACGGCGGCGTCGACCATGTCGGCGAGCGACGGGCCGAACGCGCAGAGGCCGAGCAGCGGGCGCTCGCGCGCCGGCCTCACCATGCCATCA
Organism: Conexibacter sp.; assembly: GCA_025964215.1. Classification (GTDB taxonomy): domain Bacteria; phylum Actinomycetota; class Thermoleophilia; order Solirubrobacterales; family Solirubrobacteraceae; genus Baekduia. The sequence continues at coordinate 804 of JAOPZG010000195.1, read as the reverse complement.
GCTCCGCCATGTCCTGGCGCAGGCCCGCGAACGACCAGCGGGCCCAGGCCATCCGGACGTCGGTCGTGCGCCGGTTGGCGTACATCCAGACCGCCGTCAGCTGGGTGGCCAGCAACATCATGATGCCGAGCATCGAGAACGTCCTCAGGTCGTCGGGGGTGCAGCGGCGGCCGGTCCGCTCGGCGTAGCGCTCCAGGAACCACGCCTGCTCGGCGAAGCAGCCCATCAGCGGGCTGCGCATCCGCAGGTGCTTGCCGGCGGCGCGGGCCATCGCGAGGTAGCCGAGGTCGAAGCGCACGTCGCCGCGGTAGGCGAGCTCCCAGTCGAGGACCGCGCGGACGCGGCCGCCGTCCACGAGCGTGTTGCCGATCCGGAAGTCGCCGTGGACGAGGCCGGGCCAGGCGTCGGCGGGCGCGCGCGGGGCGACCCAGGCGTAGGCCTCCTCGAAGATCGGGTCGCGGATCAGCGCGCGCTCCTCGTAGGCGGCGCGCCAGCGCGCGACCACGTCGTTGAAGTCGTACGCCGGGAGGTCCGCGGGGAGCGCGTCCTGCGGGAGCGCGTGGATCCGCGCGAGGTTGTCCACCATGTCGGTCGCGACCGCGCGCGGGCCGGCCCAGTCGGCGGCGAGCGCGTCGCGGTCCGCGCGCGAGTACATGTCCGGCGCCGCGCCGGCGACGTGCTCCATGACCAGGAACGGGCCGCCGAAGGGGGTCTCGGACGCCGGGACGAACGCGTGGACGCGCGGCGCCGGGATGGCCGTCGCCGCGAGCGCCGCGAACGTCCGGTGCTCGAGCCCGAGGTCGG
>JAOPZG010000160.1 GCA_025964215.1 Conexibacter sp. | reverse complement strand
TGCGTGGCGACGACGCGTCCGTCACGGGCGAGAGCGGTGAGGATCGCTTCGCGGCGCTGGTCGGGTAATACCGCAGGAGGACGCATCTGGCCGCAGGTTACCGCAAGCGCCTGTGGTGAGCAGCGGGCGTCGGTCGGCGTGCGCCGCGGGGTCCGTCGTCAACGAGGGAGTGAGGCGGAAGTGGTGGTGCGCGGCGCCCGGGGTCGTCCGCAGGCGCCAAGGCGGGCGATCGGGGCCGAACGGCAGGTTGCGAGATCCGGGTCGGATTGGGCTCCATATTGGAGCCCGAGACGACCCGGACCCCGAGCACGAGCGATCCGGGTCACTTCGAGCGTCATATGGACGTCCGAAGTGACCCGAACCCCGCGGGGAGGCCGGCGAGACGCGCGAGCCACCCGCGCCCCGGCGCCGGCGGACGACCCCAGGCGCCGCGCACCACCGACCCCGCCTCACTCCCCTCGGTGACGGCGGACCACGCCGTCGCACCCCGACCGCAAACGCGCTGGGCACCACAAACGCAAACGGGGCGGCCGGTCCAAAGGACCGACCGCCCCGCAGCACAGCGAGACCGAGCTACAAGTCCAACAACTACACGCGCCCCGACGCCGCGCGCCCCATGCGCGCCGCGGAGTCCAGGACGACCGCGCCCAGCAGCACCGCGCCTGTCACCATGAACTTCGTCGCCGACGTGTAGGCCAGCAGGTCCATGCCGTTCGAGATCGAGCCGATGACCAAGGCACCCAACAACGCGGACCACACGTTGCCGCGACCGCCGAAGAGCGACGTGCCCGCGATGACCGGACCCGCGATCGAGTTCAGCAGCAGGTCGGACCCGCCACTCGACTGGTTCACCGCCAGCAGCCGCGACGCCGCCATGATCCCGCCGACCGCCGCCATGGCGGACGCCAGCGAGAACACCACGACACGGACGCGGAAGACGTTGATGCCCGCACGGCGAGCCGCTTCCATGTTGCCGCCGACCGCGTAGATGTGGCGCCCGAACTTCGTGCGCCGCGTCCAGAAGTCGAAGGCCGCCACGAAGGCGAGCAGGATGACGACGGCCATCGGCACGCCGCGGTCCTTGTTGACGACGTAGACGAACAGCAGGCCGCCGACCGCGACCGCGCCGATCCGGATGCCGACCAGCAGCATCGACGGCGCGTTGAGCCCGGCGCTCACGCGCTTCATCCGGCCGCGCAGCGTCGCGAGCCCGTAGAGCACCACCGCGACGATCGCGACGATCCAGCCGACGCTGTCGGCCAGGAACTTGCCGGCCAGGTCGGTGAGCAGCCCGGGCAGCAGGTTGACCGTGCCGGTCTCGCCGAGCACCTTGAGCTGCAGGCCCTGCCAGCCCAGCAACCCGGCAAGCGTGACCACGAACGTTGGGATCCCGAACTTCGTGGAGATGAAGCCCTGGAACATGCCGATCGCCGCGCCCGCGAGCACGCCCGCGAGGATCGCCGGGACCGGCGCCCAGCCGTGCTTGACGCTCAGCACCGCGACGATCGCGGAGGTCACGCCGGACACGGCGCCGACCGACAGGTCGATCTCGCCGAGCAGCAGCACCAGCACGACGCCGACGGAGATCAGCGCGACCGCGGTGATCTGCAACGAGAGGTTGACGATGTTCGTCGAGGAGAGGAACCGCGACTCCTGCGACTGGAAGATCGCCCAGACGATCGCCAGCAGGACCAGCACGCGCAGCGACCCGAGGTCGCCGGTGCGGATCCGGTTCAGGAAGTCCCGGGCGGAGGTCGGCAGCGACTCCTTCTGGGCCGCGGCCTCCGTCTCCGGCTCGGCGGGCGGCGGGGTGGGGGCCTCGGTCGTGCTCACTTGGTCACCGTTCCTTGCGGCTTGCCGCCGTTGGCGTGGAGGCCCGTGATCGCCGCGACGACGTCCTGCTCGTTGGCGGTCGCGACGTCGAACTCGCCGCCGTCGGCGCCGAGGCGCATGACGAAGATGCGGTCGCAGACGTCGAAGACGTCGCGAAGGTTGTGGGAGATGACGATGACGCCGAGCTGGCGGGCCTTGAGCCGCTTCACCAGCGCCAGGACCTGCGCGGTCTGGGCGACGCCCAGGGCCGCGGTCGGCTCGTCCAGGATGACCATCTTCGGCTCGCCCAGCAGCGATCGGGCGATCGCCACGGACTGCCGCTGGCCGCCGGACATGGCCCCGACCTCGCCGCGAACGGACTGGATCGTCGTGACCGACAGCTCGGCCAACAGCTCGTTGGCCTTGTTCTCCATGGTGACCTCGTCCAGGAGGCCACCAGCGATGGCCTCCCGTCCGAGGAACAGGTTCTCGACGACGTCGAGGTTGTCTCACAACGCCAGGTCCTGGTAGACCGTCGCGATCCCCAGGCCCGTGGCGTCCTGCGGGGTGTTCACGCTCACGGCGCTCCCATCCCACAGGTACTCACCATCATCAGCCGGGTGGATGCCCGAGATGACCTTGACGAGCGTCGACTTGCCGGCGCCATTGTCACCGACGAGGCCAACGACCTCGCCGGGCATGACCCGGAAGTCCACGCCGTTCAGCGCTCGTACTGCGCCGAACCTCTTGGTGATGCCCCTCAGTTCCAACAGGGGCGTGGTCTCTGCCATCTCGGGCTCTCCCTCTCAGCTCAGGACAGGTCGGCTACTGGATGCCCGCAGCCTTGCAGCCGGCAGCGTACTGGCCGGTGCAGATCTCCGAGGCCTTCCAGAACCCGTCCTTGACGATCGTGCTCTGGATGTTGTCGACCGTGACCGCGACGGGATCGAAGATCACCGACGGGATCTGGCCCGCGCTGCCGTTGGGCGTCTGGACGTTGATCGAGCTGGCGTCGGGCTTCTTGCCCTGCAGCAGGTCGACGGCCAGCGTGGCGGCGATCTCCGCCTCCGGCTTGATGGCCTTGTAGACCGTCATGTACTGCTGACCGGCGACGATGCGCTGCACGCCGGCGAGCTCCGCGTCCTGACCCGTGATCGGGATCTTGGTCGGGTCGACGCCGTTGGACTTCATCGCCGCGACGATGCCGCCGGCGTTGCCGTCGTTGGCCGAGTAGACGCCCACGAAGCCGGTCTTCCCGAGCGCCGTGATGGCCTGCTCCATCTCCGACTGCGCCTTGTCGGGCGACCAGTCGGGCGTGTCGTACTCCTTGGCGATCTTGAAGCCGCTCTTGTCGAGGACGCTGTGCGCGCCCTCCTTGAAGAGCTTGGCGTTGTTGTCCGTCGGCGCGCCGTTGATCATCACGAGCGGGCCGGAGGTCTTGCCGTCCTTCTTGAGCTTGTCGACCAAGCTCGTCGCCTGCAACTTGCCGACCTTGGCGTTGTCGTAGGAGATGTAGTAGGCGACCTTCGAGTTGCTGATCAGCCGGTCGTACGAGATGACCGGGACCTTCGACTGGGCGGCGCGCGTCACGATGGCAGCGGCCGAAGCGGCGTCCACCGGGTCGAGCACGAGCACCTTGGCGCCCTGCGTCAGAGCAGCCTCAGCCTGCTGCTGCTGCTTGGACGCGTCCTGGTCTGCGTTGGAGTAGATCTCCTGGCAGTCCGGGCAGATCTCCTTGAGCTTGCGCTCGAAGTTCGGCCGGTCCTGGGACTCGTACCGGGCCGTCTTCGACTCCGGCAGGAGCAGAGCGATCTTGCCGCTCTTGGCGCCGCTGCTGGCCGCCGTCGTCGAGCTCGAGCTTCCGCTCGAGCTGCTCTTGTTGTCGTTGTTGCTGCCACAGGCGGCAACGCCGAACGTGAGGGCTCCGGCCGCGATGACCGACACCCACTTCGAACTACGCATGGAAAGCACGCTCCTCCTCGAGGTGCAGGGGACAGGGATTGAGGGAAGTTGGTCTCACGCCTGGGCCTCGGCGAGGTGGTCGACGGGCGTGGAGAAGGTCTCTGCGTCCTGGAGGACGAGCGCGAGCGCGCCGAGGACCTGCGCGCGGTCGCCGAGCGGGCCATGGTGGATCTCGACGTCGTCGCCGGCGCTGGAGATCGCGTGGCGCTGGCACTCCTGGCGCAGCGGGTCGAGCAGGACGTCGCCGCAGGCGGCCATCTCGCCGCCGACGACGATCCGGCTCGGGTTGAGCAGGTTCACGAGGTTCGCGACGGCGCGGCCGATGTGGCGGCCGGCGTCGGCGACGACGCGCGTGGCGGCCGGGTGGCCGTCGAGCGTGAGCTGGACGACGCGGCTGAGCGTGAGGTCGTCGCCGAGCGTGGGGCGGAGGAGCTCGACGGTCGCGGCGCCGCTCGCGAGCGTCTCCAGGCAGCCGCGGTTGGCGCAGCGGCACACGGGGCCGTGCTCGTCGATGATCGTGTGGCCAATCTCGCCTGCGGTCCCGCCGACGCCGACGTAGAGGCGGCCGCCGAGGACCATGCCGGCGCCGATGCCGGTCGCGAGCTTGAGGTAGATCATGTCGTCGACGCCCTCGCCGGCGCCCCAGACGTGCTCGGCGAGCGCGCCGAGGTTGGCGTCGTTGTCGACGCGGACCGGCAGGCTGAGGCGATCGCTCATCGCGCGGGCGGCCGCGATGCCGACCCAGCCGGGGAGGATCGAGGTCGAGCCGACGGTGCCGGTGTCGGCGTGGACCGGGCCCGGGAGGCCCATGCCGACGCCCAGGACGCAGCTGCGATCGACGCCCGCCTCGCTGAGCGCGGCCTCGACGAGCCCGCCGGCGGCCTCGAGGCCCTGCTCGGCCCGGTGGTCGCTCGGCAGCTCGCGGCGCATCTCGGAGAGGACGGTATGGCCGAGGTCCGCCACAGCCACCGTCACATGGGACTTGCCGAAGTCGACGCCGACGGCGGCGCCGGCGCGGCGATCGAGCGAGACGAGGACCGGCGGCCGGCCGCCCTGGGCGCCGGGCGCCGCAGTGTGGTCGACGCGCTCGGCGACGAGGCCGTCGCGGACCAGGTCGCCGATCAGCGAGGAGACCGTGGTGCGGGACAGGCCCGTACGACGAGCAAGCTCGGCGCGACTGGTGATCCCTGCGACGCGGAGTGCGCTCAGCACCCTCCTGCGGTTTCGCTCGCGCAGGGACTCGAGCGATCCGGATCCCTCATGACCCATCTCAAGGTCGACCCTCTCACGCGCGGCCGAGGTTTGTCAAGACAAAGTACGAACTCAACAAACAACACCTGGCGCTTTGCCCACTGTGCGTCCGAACTACCCGCCGGGTGGGTGGGTCGGGTGAGATCGCTCACCAGAACGCCTGGACGGAGGTTCGGTCCGGCCGCAGACCGATGGACGTCCATACGACGAGGGCTACATCTGAAGCCTGGTACTGCCGACCTACGGGAAGTGATGCCCGGCAGCTCCCGTCGCCCCGCACCTTCCACGCCCCGCCGGGTCGCCGGCGAGGCCGGCTTCCTGCTGATCGAGGTCATGGTCAGCGCCGTGCTCGTGATCGTCCTCGCGCTCGGCACGCTCAAGGTGATCGACGGCTCCCAGAACCTGTCGTCCCAGCAGCGCTCCAAGGGCGTCGCCTCGAACCTCGCGCACGCCGCGCTCGACCGCGTCCGCCAGTCCAAGTTCACGACGGCGAGCAACTTCACGACGACGGCGACCCCCGTCGGCCTCGACGGCCGGACCTACACCGTCACGACGACCGGGCAGTGGACCTCGTCCGTCGGCTCGTTCTCCAGCTGCACGACCTCGGCCTCGGGCAACGCCGGCCAGTACGTCCGGCTGACCTCGACGGTCACCTGGCCCGGCATGGGCTCGATCGCGCCGGTCACCGCCGAGACGCTGCTCGCCCCGCGCCCGGGCGAGGTCAGCAACTCGACCGGCTCGTTCGTCTTCACCGTCCAGACCGCCGGCGGCCTGCCCGTCTCCGGCGCGACGGTGACGATGAACGGCTCCTCGCTGGTCACGAGCACCGCGGGTTGCGTCGCGTTCCTCGCCGTCCCGCCCGGCACCTACACCGCCACCTACGCCAAGGCCGGCGGCTACGTCGCGACGACGGGCCTCGGCACCGGCTCCTACCAGGCGGTCGTGACCAAGGGCAACGCCTCCAGCAAGACGGTGCTCCTCGACGTCGCGGCCAAGATCACGCCGGTCACGTTCGTCCGCGACGACGCGACGACGGGGCCGCTGTGGACGAGCTACAGCGTGAGCAGCAACCTCGGGGTCGACTACGTGGGCTCGAGCAGCGTCGGCACGCCGGCGACGTCGATCACCAACACCTCGACGACGCTCTTCCCCTTCTCCTCCGGCTACCAGGTCTACTCGGGCAACTGCGTCGGCAACAACCCGCTCTTCTACAAGAGCACCTTCACCACGACCTTCCCCGCGTCGGCCGTGCTGCCGGGGCCGGGCGCGACCGTCGCCGCGACCGCCTACATGCGCAAGCTGTCGATCAAAATCGCGAACGTCACCAAGAACGCGGCGCTCGGGTTCAACGTCTACGCCAACAAGGCGACCTCGCTGATGGCGAGCTGCACCGAGTCGGCCGGGCGCACCGCGGTGACGAACACCGGCGTGAACGCCACCGCGGCGAACACCACCGTCACGATCACGAACACCACCACCAAGGCCGCTGACGTGACGTTCACCGACGACCTGCCCTACGGCGTCTACTCGTACTGCATCGACTTCAGCGGCAGCTACTACCTCTTCAAGAACTCGACGAGCCCGGTCGCGCCGTACAACAACACCCCGGCGGGCGGCACGCCTGCCCCGACGGCCGCCGTCTCGCTGGACATGGCGAACCCGACCGTCGTCAACCAGGCCACCACCGGGACGGGCAGCTGCGTCGACAACGGCACCGCCGAGGCCGCCGCATGACCGCCCGCGAGCGCCTGCGCGACGAGCGCGGCTTCTCCCTGATCGAGCTGCTGGTCGCCATGGCGCTCGGCTCGCTCGTCCTCACGGCCGTGATGACCGTCTTCACGACGGGCATCGCCGCGACGAGCAAGATCGGCGACCGCGTCGACAGCGGCTCGCGCGCCCGCATCGCGATGGACCGGATCACGACGCTGCTCGACTCCCAGGTCTGCCTGCGCAACTCGGGCGACAGCACGACGCAGCCCGCGATCCCGCCGATCGTGGGCCCGTCGAGCACCGGCACGTCGGTCACCTTCTACGCCGACCTCAGCGGCGCCTCGGACACCCCGAGCAAGTACACCATCACCTACGACGCCACCGCGAAGACGCTCACGGAGAGCAAGTACGCCGGCGCCGGGGCGCTGCCCAACGTGACCTTCGCCGCGACGCCGACCACGACGGTGCTGACCGACGCCGTCCAGCCGGTGGGCACCGACCCGATCTTCACCTACTTCGTGTTCTCGAGCGACGGCACCGTGAACGAGGCCGCGCCCGTGACGCCCTCGGCGACCAACCAGCTCCAGATCGTGCGCGTCGGCGTCAAGTTCCAGGCCAACTCGGCCCGGACGAAGACCGGCGACTCGAGCCGCAGCATCGTCAGCGGCCAGGGCATCGTCGCCACCGCTGATCCCACCGACCCCGACCTGACGGCGTGCTCCGCATGAGCTCCTATCGCAAGGCCCTGGCCGACCAGAGCGGCTTCACGATGATCACGGTGATCATCACCATGTCGATCCTCGGCCTGTTCGCCGTGGGCGCCTGGGGCGCCGCGAACAACGACCTCCCGGTCGGCCGACAGGACGCCGACCGCAAGCGCGCCTACGAGGCCGCCGAGGCCGGCTTGCAGTGGTACAGCTACCAGCTCCAGCGCGACACCAACTACTGGACCTACTGCGGCGACAACAGCAAGACGCCGGCCTACGTCCAGCTCCAGGGCACGCGCTCCTCGTGGCGCCCGGTCGCCGGCGCCGACGCCGACGTCGACACCACGACCGCCAAGAACCAGACGGCCGAGTTCGCGATCGAGCAGCTGCCGACCACGACGACCACGACCGCCGCCTGCCTGGCCGATCCGAGCAGCAAGCTGCTCAGCAACGGCGTGCTGCGCGTCCGCTCGACCGGCCGCTTCAACGGCAAGCTGCGCCAGGTCGTCGGCACGTTCCGGCGCTCCGGCTTCCTGGACTACGTCTGGTACACGAAGTGGGAGACGCAGTCGCCGCAGGTCTACGACGACAGCGACATCAGCTGGGCGTCGACCAACTGCGGCAAGGGCCGCAAGACCCGCAGCTCGAGCTGCCAGGACCTGCAGTTCCCCGACCGCGACGCGATCAACGGGCCGATGCACACCGAGGACGACTCGCTCCTGGTCTGCGACAGCCCGGACTTCGGCCGCGACGCGGGGGACAAGATCGAGATCCTCGGCGCCACGACCAAGGCCAACGCCTCGGTGGCGAGCGGCGGCTGCGGCAACAACCCGAACTGGAACGGCACGGTGCAGCTCCCGGCCAAGTCGGTGGACCTGCCCGAGAGCAACACCGCGCTGGCCAGCGTCGCCGACCGCACCTACAGCGGCACGACCTGCCTGCAGTTCAACTCCGGCGACACGATGAGCGTCTACACGAACGTCACGTGCGCGGGGTCGCCCAGCTCGACGGTGACGCTCACGGGCGACACGACGATCTGGGTCGCCAACAAGGCCGCCTGCTCCGGCTACGACGTCGCCCAGCAGTACAACAACTCGTCCAACTGCGGCGACGTCGGGGTCAAGGGCACCTACAGCAAGAACATCACGATCGGCGCCGCGGACGACATCGTCGTCGTCGGCAACCTCACGCACACCGGCGACGGCCTCATGGGCCTCGTGGCCAACCAGTTCGTCCGCGTCTACCACCCGGTGAACTGGAGCAACGGCAACTGCACCACCAACGCGCTCGGCTCCTCGGCGTGGGTGAACAACATCGACGCGGCGATCCTCGCGACGACGGGCTCGTTCCTCGCCGACAACGCGAAGTGCGGCGCGGCGCTCGGCACCCTGACGATCAAGGGCGCGATCGCGCAGAAGTGGCGCGGGATCATCGGGCAGACGAGCTCGAACGGCACCGTCAACGGCTACATCAAGAGCTACAACTACGACGACCGCCTGCGCTATCGCGAGCCGCCGAACTTCCTGGACCCGGTCACCGTGACCTGGAACCTGCTCCGCCAGTCGGAGCAGGCGCCGGTCGGCTAGGCCGGCGCGGGCTGGGCCTGCAGGACGGCGTCGAGCAGCCCGGGGAAGCGGGCCTCGAGGTCGTCGCGGCGCAGCGAGACGTAGCGGTGCGTGCCCTCGACGCGGGTGTCGGTCACGCCGGCCTCGCGCAGGGTCTTGAAGTGGTGCGAGCGCGTGGACTTGCTGATCCCGAGCTCCATCGACCCGCAGACCTGCTCGCCCGCGGCGAGCGTGCGGACGACCTTCAGGCGCACGGGGTCGCCGAGCGCCTGCAGGATCGTGGTGAGGTCGAGCTCCTCGGGGGCGGGCTGGTAGAGGTCCACGCGCCCAAGGGTAGCGGATGATTCGACCGGCGTCGAACTAGCTGGCCGGCTGCTCGGCCGGCGGCCCGTCCTCGCCCCGCGCCAGCCGCGAGTGCGACATGCCGTAGGCGAAGTAGATGACCAGGCCGATGACGAGCCAGACGCCGAAGCGCAGCCAGGTCTCGGCCTCGAGCTTGGACATCAGGTAGAAGCAGAGCAGCGTCCCGATGATCGGGAACCACGGCACCAGCGGGACGCGGAAGCCGCGCTCGAGGTCCGGCTGGGTGTGGCGCAGGACGACGACGCCGATGTTGACGAGCACGAACGCGAAGAGCGTGCCGATGTTCACCAGCTTGGCGATCTCGCTCAGCGGCACGAAGGCGGCCAGGATGGCGATCAGGATCCCGAAGGTCATCGTGATCCGGACGGGCGTCTGGCGCTTGGAGAGCTTCCCGAAGCCGCGCGGCAGGAGGCCGTCGCGCGTCATCGAGAACATGATCCGGGTCTGGCCGTAGAGCACGGTCAGCACGACCGAGGTGATCGCGACGAGCGCGCCGAGGCTGAGGATGTCGGTGGCCCAGCTGCCGAAGCCGCCGCCGATCTTCAGCGCGTCGGCCAGCGGCGCGTCGGAGTCGCCGAGCTTGCTCGCCGGGGCCAGGCCGACGGCGATGACGGCGACGATGATGTAGATGATCGTCGCGATCACCAGCGAGCCGATGATCGCGATCGGCAGGTCGCGTTGCGGCTTCTCGGACTCCTCGCCGGCGGTCGAGACGGCGTCGAAGCCGATGTAGGCGAAGAAGATCAGCGCCGCCGCGTCGACGACGCCGGAGAAGCCGTGGGACGCGAAGGGGGAGAAGCCGCCGGCGCCGCCGCCGTGGTGGAAGAGGATCGCGTAGCCGCCGAGGCCGATGAACATCGCCAGGACGAGCAGCTTGAAGCCGACCATGAAGGCGTTGGCGCGGGTGCTCTCGCGCACGCCGACGCAGAGCAGCGCGGTCACGGCGAGCACGAGGACGACGGCCGGG
>JAOPZG010000150.1 GCA_025964215.1 Conexibacter sp. | reverse complement strand
GAGGAGGCCGCGACGCTCGCGCGGGTCTTCGCGCGCTTCGCCCCGCGCGCCGCGGAGGCGTGCGCGGCGGTGCCCGCGCCCACGTCTGAGTAGTCCTACAACTCCGGCGGGAACTGCGCGAGCGCCCACTCGGGCGTGAGCTCCTCGCGCGTGTACGGCCGGCCGGCGATCAGCACGTACTCGCCGGTGGACGGGTCGATCGGGAGCTGGCGCTCGACCGGGTACCACTCGTTGTGGTCCTGGACGAGGCCGTTGACGTCGTCGAACGAGCGGTCGCGCACCAACGCGGTCCACTCGCGCGCGAAGCGCTCCGGGTCGTCCGCGTGCTGCTCGCGCAGCCATGCGTAGTCGGTCGCGAGACGGCTGCGGTGGCGCTCGGTCCCGCTCTGGATCTCGCGCAGCCGCTCCATCCAGCGCGGCATGAGCGCGCCGCGCAGGTAGTTCTCCACGGAGCGCTCGCGCTGGAGCTCCTCGGTGGAGATGCGCTTGCCGCGGCGGTGCTCGCCGTCCAGGCTGCGCTGCACGCGGCGCTCGACGGCGGAGAGATCGGGACGAGGATCCTCGGACATGGAACGGGCGTCACGGTAGCGCCCGGACGAGCGCCGGCGTGTCGACTCGGACCAGGGGCGCGGCGCCTAGCGCAGCGCCGTCGCCGCTGAGGTCCCGGCGGCCTTGCCTCCGATCGTCGCGACCGCGGTCACGCTCAGGGTCCCGGACTTCGGCAGGCGCTTGAGCGCCGCCGCTGTCAGCCGCAGCCGGACCGTCCGGCTCGTGTCCGTGAGCTTGTACGTGGCCTTGGCCACGATGATCGACGTCAACCTGTAGCGCTTGGCCGTGGCGCGGGTGATCCGCAGCTCGACGCTCGCCGTGCAACTCGTCGCGCAGCCGCCGAGCACCAGCTGGACGCCGCGGCTCCTCGCGGTCCGCAGCAGCTGGCGGTCGATCCGCAGCCACTTCACCACCAGCTTGCTCGGGACGGCGGGCGCCGGGGCGACCGGAGCCTCCGGCGTCGGCGTGCTCGGCAGATCGGCCAGCGGGACGCTCGTCGCGGGCGTCGAGCTCGGCGCCACGCGGACGTTCGCGGCCTGCTCGTAGGCCGAGGCGATGTGGATGAGCGTGCTCTCCGTGTACGGGCCGTCGCCGAGGAACTCGAGGCTCGCGGGCAGCGGCACGGTGCTCGGGTTGTCGGTCGGCTGCCCGTAGCCCATCGGGACGCCGATCGCCGGGAAGCCGGTCTGCTCGCTCCAGCGGGTGAAGACGCCGGACTGCTCGGTCTGCAGCGGATCCGGGAACCAGGTCGCCGACGGGTAGATCACCGTGTCGAGGTCGAGGTTCGAGAGCTCGTCCAGCGTCGCCTGGCGCAGCTGCGACTGGCGGTCCAGCAGCGTCTGGTAGTCCGAGGCGGTCGACGGGTCGGTGAGGTCGACGGTCGCCTCGCGGTCGAACGCCTCCTTGGCGTGCACGCTGTAGCGCCCGGCGTTGGCGCCGCCGTTGTAGAGCTGGTCGAACGAGGACACCGGAGCGGCCGGGTCCAGGCTTGCGAGGAACGCGGTCAGGTCGCGGCGCGACTCGTCGGTGATGACGCCGGAGTCGAGCAGGCAGTCGTTGCAGCCGAAGCCGGTGTCGAGGGCGTCGACGAAGGACTGCGGCAGGTCGACCACGGTCGCGCCGAGCGCCTCGAGCTGGGTGATCGCCCGCTCCTCGAGGTCGGCGAGCCCGGGCTGGATGCCGCCCCAGAGCGGGATGCCCTCGCGGATGACGCCGATCCGGACGCCGTCGAGGCGCCCGCCGGTCGCGGCCGCCGCATAGCCGGCGGCGGGCAGGTGCGCGTCGGCGTCCGCCGTCTTGGCGTCCGCCGGGTCGCTGCCCGCGATCAGGTCGAGGCCCCGGGCCGCGTCAGCGACGGTGCGTGCCAGCGGGCCGGGCGTGTCCTGGGTCAGCGCGCGCGGCGACATGCCGGTGCGGCTGACGAGGCCGGTCGTCGGGCGGATCGCCACCACGCTGTTGAACGCCGCGGGGATGCGCAGCGATCCTCCGGTGTCGGTGCCGAGCGCCAGCGGCGCGTAGCCGGCGGCGACGCTCACGGCGGGCCCGCCGCTGGAGCCGCCGGTGGTCCGGCTCTGGTCGTAGGGGTTGTGCATCGTGCCGGCGATCTCGCTCTGGCCGTAGACGGCGGCGGCGAAGTCGTCCAGGTTGCCCTTGGCCAGGACGACGGCGCCCTTGGCGCGCAGCTCGGCGACGGCCGGCGCGTCGTGCGCGGGGGTCCAGCTCGCGAAGAGCGAGGAGCCGAAGGTGGTGCGGACCTCGTCGGTCTCGATGTTGTCCTTCAAGACGACGGGCAGGCAGTGCGCCGAGCCGAGCGCGGCGCCGGAGGCCTGCTTGGCGTCGAGCGCGGCGGCGTCCTCGAGCGCGTGCGGGTTGGTGGTGATGATCGCGTTCAGGCCGGGGCCGGCGTGGTCGTACGCCGCGATCCGGGCGAGCTCGCCGGAGATCACGGTCGTGCAGCTGACGCGGCCGCTGCTCAGCGCCTGCTCGAGTTGGGTGATGGTCATGTCCCGGAGGTCCAGGCTGTCGGCCTGGGCGGTGGCGGGGAGGCCCACGGCGAGGAGCGCGAGGGCGGCGGGGAGCAGACGGCGAAGGGTGGTGGTGGAACGGACGTGAGGCAAGGTCCGGGGAGCATCACGACTGGGATGGGCGTCCGAGCACTCCGACCGGTCGGAAGATTCCGAAGAGCGCCCGGCCTAATGGTTGGGCAAGAAGGCGGAGCGGTCTGGCGCTACGCTGGCGCCCATCGCGACCTCGTACGACGCCGTCATCGTCGGAGGCGGCCACAACGGGCTCGTCGCCGCCGCCTACCTCGCGCGCGCCGGCCGGCGCGTGCTGGTCCTGGAGCGCCGCGACGAGCTCGGCGGCGCGGCGGTCTCGGAGGTCGCGTTCCCGGGGGTCGACGCGCGGCTCTCGCGCTACGCGTACCTCGTGAGCCTGCTGCCGGCGGCGATCGTGCGCGAGCTGGGGTTGGACCTGCGGCTGGTGCGGCGGCGGGTGTCGTCGTACACGCCGGACCCGCGGGTCGGCGGGCGACGCGGGTTGTTGGTGGAGAACGGCGAGGTGGCGGGGACGTCGCTCGGCGCGCGCGACCTCACCGCCTGGAACGCCCTCTACGCCCGGACCGCGCACGTCGCCCGGCGCGTCTTCCCCACGCTGACCGAGCCGCTGCGCTCGCGCGCGGAGCTGCGCGCGCTGGTCGACGACGACGCCGCGTGGTCGATGCTCTTCGAGGAGCCGCTGGGCGCGATGCTCACGCGGGAGTTCAACGATGACCTGGTCGCCGGCGTCGTGCTGACCGACGCGCTGATCGGGACGTTCGCGGGCGCCGACGACGCCGATCTCCGCCAGAACCGCTGCTTCCTCTACCACGTGCTCGGCGGCGGGACGGGCGACTGGGACGTGCCGGTCGGCGGCATGGGCGCCGTGACGGGGGCGCTGGCGGGGGCGGCGCGGGCGGCCGGCGCGGAGCTGGTCGTCGGCG
>JAOPZG010000133.1 GCA_025964215.1 Conexibacter sp. | reverse complement strand
CCCGGCGTCCCGCCCGCGCCCGCCGACCCGGCGCCGCCGGCCGATCCCGCCCCGGCGCCCGATCCCGGTCCGGTGCAGCCGACCGTCGAGACGCAGCCGGACCCCGCGCCGAGCGTCCCGGCCGAGTAGGTCCGGGAACGCGAACGGGGCGCGAAGATCGCGCCCCGTGGCTGTCCTACATGTTGCTGGTGGGTGGGCCTAGAAGTCGGGCCGGAAGAAGCGCTGCTCGACGCCCTCGTCCTCGAGGGCCGTAGCGCTGTAGTGCTCGCGCAAGGTCTCGGCGTCGTCGTCGTCGATCAGGACGTCGGCGGCGGACTCTGGCGCGGTCCGCACCTGGTGGCGCGAGCACGCGATCCGCAGGTAGCCGCTCCACCACTGCGCGCCGCGGAGGGGCACGAGCCGCGTCCGGGCGCCGAAGGTCCCGCAGTGGACCGTGCCCCAGGCCTCGCCGTCAGGATCGATGTGGATCCCGTCGAGACGCCCGACGAGCCCGAAGGTCCCGTCGAGGACGAACACATCACGCTTGGCTTGGCGCTGGTCGAGCATCGTAGGTAACGAGTACCCCGGCGTTCAGACGTTCACACCCCGAACGACCACTTCTCCGCATCTCGCGGCCCTCGCGCGCCCGCGCGACCCCGTAGCCTGTGCGACCGCGGGCGGTTAGCTCAGTTGGTCAGAGCACTCGCCTTACAAGCGAGGGGTCCTCGGTTCAAGTCCGAGACCGCCCATCATCGGAAACCCCCGAGCCCTCGGGGGTTTCGTCGTTTCGGGCTCAGGCTGGCCGTGCCTCGCAGAGGCCGTTTTGGAAACAATTTGGAAACGAGAGTCCCGGAAGGACGCGTGGCGAGCGCCCTCGTGGCCGCTAGGGCTGCGCCAGGATCAGCAGCAGCGCGGAGGGCGTTGACTCTGCCGCGCGAACGCCCTTAGGCGACCTCGCTCGTCGCGTCCGGCGCCGCGGGCTCCACTTTCGCCAGCAGACGAGCGCAGAGGTTGACGAGGTGGATGACGTCTTCGGCCTCGGCGCGGGTGTAGCTCGTGGCTCGGTGCGCCGTTGCGTTGCGGAATAGTCGGGCGAGAGGAGCTGGCCGAGCTGGCTGACATCGCGGTGCGCGAACTGGAGGAGTCCGCCGCCGAAAGCGGCCCCCGGGCCAGCTTGATCCGGGAACTCACCCGATACCGCGACGCGCTGGCGGAGCGACCGAGCGAGGAGGCGCATAACGAGACTTCCTAGATGAACAACTTGCAACCGCAAAAGCGCCCCCGCGCCGCTTGCGACGGCCGGGGGCATGGCCCAAGGAGAACATGCTCCGTGGACAAGACAGAACCTACTGAGCCCGCCGTCCCGATTCCCGGGCACCTGCTCCCGTCCATCCTCGAAGTGCTGAGGGAAGCGGTCCGCGCCGACAGCGATCTGCTCGGCGACGACCCGGACACGGAGGACGTCGAGCGCGTCGCGGAGGCGACGGACCTGTGGAGGGCGGCCGAGGCAGGAACGCTGACCGCATCGCAGACGGTCGCCGTGGCGGATTCAGCTATCGCGTGGATCGAACCACTCTGGCCGAAGAACCTCAAGGACGTTGACAACGTGACGACGCTGCTCGCAGAGGCACGCGAGCTGCTCGAACTGCGCGACCGCGCAGTCGAGGTCGCGAGTGCACGCGGCGAGGACGTGGACCCCGACGACCAGCACGGCCCCAACCCGATGAAGTAGACGCGTCCCGCAACACCTCGAACCCACGGTCCCGGTGCGCCCCGTCGCACGGGGGCCGCGCGCTTTCAGTAGGGGCCTCGCTCAGCCTCCAGGTTAATGGACGCGCTCGCGGGCGCCGGTCGCGATCAGCCGCCACCCGCGTAGCGCGTCAACGCCGGGTAGGGGACGATCGAGTTTGCCCCGCGCTGAGCGCCGGCCCTGAGCGCTTGCGGCCTGCCCACCTTCACCACATGCACGGCTCGGCCTCAGCGCGCCTGCGTCTGCGCGAGCGCGTCGATTCCCGGGCCCAGCGTGAAGCTCGACGCGCCCGCGCAGGTGCTTGCGGTCCGCGTCGTCTTTCCGGAGATCGTGACCACGCGGAGCGCGTCGCGGCCGGTGGACGCTCCCTTGGTGTAGACCCGTAGCTTGCGGGCGGAGACGGCGGTGGTCACGAGCTGGTCGTTGTTAGCGATGTTGTCGCGCTGGCGCCATGCTGCGAAGGTCGTCGGCGTCCCGGCTGCCAAGAGCCCCTGACCGGCGGGGGGATGAAGCACGGTGCCTTCCTCGAAGGCGTCGGGTTGCATCGCGCGAACGGCCTGCAACGGGTCGGCCGATGGGACGACGGTCAACCTGACCGTTGTCGTGGCGCACGGATGCGCCCTGGGATAACGCAACGTGACGGCGGTATGACTCGGGGTCCGGGTGATGCTGAACCGACTGGCGTCGATGGTCGTCAGGGCAACGTGCTGCGTCGTGGACAGCGCGGCGCCGGCCGTGTCGCTCGCGGCGGTCAACTCCACCGTAGAGCTGCTCTTGGCCTGAGCCGTGGCCGGTACCAGGGCGCAGAGCGCCATGGTGATGAGGGTACGTCGCATTTTCATTTCTCCTCCTGCCGTGGGAGCCCCCGTGAGTCCACGAGGGTCCCACTACAACGTCATTGAGCGTCGCGGGTTGCGGACGCGACCTACAGGTTGGGATCGGGCGCGTAGACGTACGGACCGTAATTGGTGATGCAGTCCGACCAGATCCAGCCCCACGACTGGGCACCGGAGCCCAGGCCGTGGATGTTGACGAGGACGTGCCGGTAGTCCTTGGTGATGTACCGCCAGAACACGACCTGCCCCGGGTTCAGCGTGCGTAGGCTCTCGCCGCGCATGCCGGACCCATTGGTGATCCACGGTTGGACGTTCGCGTACTGCGGCGTGCCCCACGGGCACTTGCTGGCGTCGATCGTCGTGTACTGGCCGTCGCAGCTCGCGCCGCTGCAATTGACGCCCTGGTTATTGCCGTTCCAGCTCAGCGCGTAGTCGGGCATATGCAACTCGCCGACGTAGGTGCAATCGTGGGTGGGCGCGGTCGTGCCGTCCACAAGGTTGCTACTGGGGTCGGGCACGTACAAGCAGTGCTGCACCAGACCGGTCGACGACGAGCCTTCGGTCCAGCCGAACTTGAAGTTCGCGTTGTTGTTCCAGTGGTTGGGCGCCCACTCGAAGCCCCAGCCGTTGCGACCTTCGCCGACGATCATGCCGTTGACGACATCGCGTAGCCCGACATACGGCGCGCTGATGCTGAACTTGTAACGCAGCGTGCCGTTCGGCCCGGTCGGGCTCGACATCGGCGTCACGAGCGAATTGGGGGCCGCCGGTGGATCGGGGATCAGCGTGCTTGTCGCGGCGTCCGGCGCTTGATCGGACCGGCGAAGCGGTGCCGATGCTGGCGGTACGGGCGCGGGACGGACTCCGAAGCGCTTCGTGATCTCGGCCTGATTGCCGATGGTCTGCGCCTCGGCGCGGGCCTGGGCGGCGTGCTGATCGTTCGCCGCCTGGCTCGCGGCCAGGTCGGCGTAAACGGGGGCGGCACCAGCGAGCGCGGAAAGCGCGGCGGTGACGAGCAACGCGGCAAATGTTCCAAACGCGTGGGTTCGCGTCCGGGGAACCAGAGAGAGCATCTTCCTCCTGAAGCGGTGGACGGACGGCACAAGCCGCCGACGAGGGCGCGCGACCGTAGGGAGCGAGGAAGCGCGGCACCTTCATATGCAGAATTCATGGAGCATCTTCGACCCAAACGAATTCAAAGATTACGTTTAGTAATCCTCAGCGATCTGTCTCTAGACGTGACAGTCAAGACCTTCGGGTTTGGACGAGAGCCCGCTACGTCGATGCCTCCGGCACGCAGAGCCTTAGGCGTTCGGGATGGCGGGGTCGAGGTCCCGGTCCCTCCATGCTCCGTCCGCCTATGGCGCGCCGGAGGTCGGCGAGGTCGTCACCGGGCTCAGGGGCAGCGCATGGGCGATGAGCTGCGCCTTGCGGACGGTCTTGAGCCCGTCGATGACCTGGACCGCTTGTTCGAGACGGTCAAGGAGGAGAAGGGCGTCGTCGACGTGCTGTGGGCGAGTGCCGGGATCGGCGCGCCGAGCAGGCTCGGCGAGATCACCGAGGAGCACTTCGACGCCGCGTTCTCGCTGAACGCGCGCGGCACGCTGTTCACCGTCCAGAAGGCGCTGCCGCTGTTCGAGGACGGAGGCTCGATCTTCATGACCGGGTCGAACGCTTCGCTGCGGGGCTACCCCGATTGGGGTGTGTACGCAGCGAGCAAGGCCGTGCTGCCCGCCTACGCACGGGTGTGGGTGTCCGAGCTGCGCGACAGGAAGATCCGGGTGAACGTGCTGACCCCCGGCCAGGTCGCCACGCCGATGATGGAGGAGGTGATGGACGTGGAGGTGAAGGCGCAGTTCGAGTCCGTGATCCCGCGGCGAGCGATGGGCCGCCCTGAGGAGATCGCGTCGGTCGCGTTGTTCCTCGCCTCGGACGACTCGAGCTACGTCAATGGGATGGAGCTGGTCGTCGACGGCGGCACCACGGTGATCTGAGGGCGACGCACTCAGCGCCGCACCCGCGCCGTCTTCCGCGACACCGCCGAGTCGAACTGCGTCCCGCGCTGGATGACCGTGGTGGCGATGGCCAGCAGGTGGTCGCCGCGGTGGGCCTTCGACGGGAGCGTCCAGGTCAGGGTGCGCGTGCCCTTCGCGCCGGCCGCCAGCGACTTGGTGGCGATGACCGTGCTCTTCTTGCCGCGGGTGATGGCCAGCGCGACGTTGGCCGTGCCGTCGACCACGCCGGACGGGACCGTGACCCGGACGCTCGCGATGCGCTTGCCGCGCTTGGTCGCGACCGACAGCTTCGTCAGCTTGGCGCCCTTCGCCGTGCCGGAGGTGCGCAAGGTGATGGTCTTGGTCTTGCCGTTCGCGCGGACCTTCACCGTGCCGCCCCGCAGCGCGGTCCACGCGCCGGGCTTGATCGTCGTCGTGCCCTTGCCGACCCGGATGGAGATGCGCCCGGTCTGTGGCAGCGTCTTCCCGAAGCTCGACAGCGTCAGCGTGACCGTCGCCGGCTTGCCCGCGTGCGTCAGCTCCACCGTGGTGCGCCCGGCGTCGAACCCGACGCTGTCGTGGCCACCGGTCCCGCTGGTCAGGCTCACCGCGGCGCCGCGGGTCGTGCCGTCGGTCCCGCGCGCCATCGTCTGCATGGACAGCGGGACGGAGCCCTTGCCGGACGAGAACCCGACCGCCGCGTCGCTGGGCGTCAGCGTCAGCTTGTCGGTCACGCCCGCCCGCGACGGCGCGGTGACCTGCGAGACGACGCCGTCGCCGATCACCGTCCGCGTCTGCGAGCCGGCCCGGCCGCCCTGGAGGTCGACGTCGTACGTCGCGCCCGCGCCGCCGCCGAGCAGGAAGCCCTCGGTGCCGGTCGGCGCGCCGGTCGCCGGCACCCACGGCGTCGCGTTCAGCGCCTTGGCCTTGTCGTCCTCCAGCACGCCCGGCGCGCTGTAGAGATGACGGTCGCCCACCGCGATCTGCGACGTCGTGCTCGGCGGGTCGGTCGCCGCCGTGTGCGCGTGCGCGCGGGCCGCCAGGCCGACGAGCGTGCCGGCGGCCGAGCCGAACAGCGCGGTGACGCCGCTCTTCAGCGCGCCCTTGGCGGTGATCAGCGTCGGGTGCGACGGCGGGTCGTCGAGGCCGCCGACCACGATGTTCCCCAGGCTGCTGGCCGACATGTCGGAGCTCGGCAGCTCCCAGTGGCCGTTGGCGTGGACGTGGATGCGGCTGTCCTCGACCCGTTGCTTGTGCAGCTCGCCCTCGGTGTCCTCGTTGCTGTCGGTCGCCTTGCCGGCCTGCACGTAGCCGGGGACGACGAACGGCTGGTTCGAGTCGTAGACGTCGACGTAGTACGCGCCCGGCTCGTTCGGGTCGTCCTCGATGTCGTAGCCCACGACGACGTGCAGCTCGTCGACGGTCCCGCCGGTGCGCAGCGACATCAACGGGTAGTCGTTGCTCCGCAGCCGCGCCGCGAGGTCGTTGCGGAGCGACCCGGGGTCCGCCGTGAACTGGCCGGCGACCGCGTGGGCGAGGTAGTACCCCGCGTACTCGCCGGAGAGCTGGGCGAGCTGGTTCGCGTTGATGGTCTCCTGCACGCTCCCGCTCGGGCCGCCCGGCGCCGGGATCCCGAACGCGTTGGTGGCCGCGTCGTTGCCGAGGCCCCCGTAGGTCCGCCGCTGCATCCGGAGCTGCTCGGTCGTGCGCGAGAACCCGAAGCACGCGCCGCCGCCGGAGTCGCTGCCCATCGTCGCGTTGGCGAGCGCCAGGACGATCATCGCCCACGGGTCGGGGATCGGCGTGATCACCGTGCAGTCGACCGCCCCGAACGTGAAGGCCCCGCACGCGTCGACCGAGATGTGCGTCGCGGCCCGGCCGAACGTCGCCGTCATCTGGTCGACGGTCAGGTGCGGCGTGTAGTTGTGGAAGGGGAAGCCTGCGACGTTGCGGTAGGAGTCGACGGTGATCACCGGCCCGTCGAGCACGCCGTCGGCGGGATGCGTGATGTCGGGGATGATCTGGATCTTGCCGGTCGTGGCGAGCCGCGGCACGCGCACGCTGATCTGCGTGCCCTGCGGGTTGCGGCTGAGGATCGGCGCGTCGGCCTGGTCGTTGCCGAACCGCACGCGCGTGTTGGCCGAGCCGCAGAAGCCCTCGCCGTTGAGCGTGACGAGCGAGCCCTCCTGGCCGGCCCGCGGCGTGTGGACGGACGTCGGGGAGACGCCGGCGATCGGCGCCGCGACGCGCACCGGGACGTCGCGGACGACGCTCGTCGCGTTGGCGGGGTACAACGTGATCCGCAGCACGCCGCTGCCCGGGCCCTTGAACGGCACGGGGTACGGGAACTGGAGGTCGCCGTCGGCGGTCGCCTGGATCTCGGCGCTCTGCGACGGCTGCGGCGCGCCGGCGAGCACCTGGACGCTCATCGCGATCCGCCCGCGGTAGCCGCCGCGCACGGTCACGTCCTGGGTGGGCGAGAACGCGCAGCCCGGGGTGAAGACGATCTCCTCGGCCGCGCGGTCGGTGAACGACAGCGCGGAGATCACGCTGACGGTCTGCACCACGGAGGCGCCGACCGGGTTGCCGACGGTGACCGGCGCGCCCGCCGGCTTGGACGCGCTGATCGTGAGCTGCCGGTCGCCGGCCAGCGGCGCGTCGACGCTGATCTTCAGCTGCGAGGTGTCGCGCCCGGGCACCGGGTTGGGCGTGATCTGCGCGCCGTCCACGCCGGAGGGCAGGTCGCCCACGTTGAGCTGCACCGGCCCGACCGAGCCGTTGTAGCGGTTGACCCGGACCGGGACCGTGACCGACGAGCCCTCGACGACGTCGGTCCGCGGCTGCAGCAGCGTCAGGGAGAACTTGGGCGTGACGGTCGTCGGATCCTCGATCGGCCCCGTGACGTTGTCGAGGAAGACGTGGTCGTCGAAGCCGGTGTCGACGGCGCCGCCGTTGATGCTCACGCCGACGATCTCCGGCGTGGAGCGCGTGAACGGCACGGTGACCACCGGGCCGTCGCCGGTCAGCGTCAGCGTCTTCGAGTCCAGCTCCACGCCGCCGATCGCGTAGATCTTGACGGTCACCGTCTGGTCGGTGCCCACGGCCTTGAGCTGGAGGCTGATCGCGCGCCGCTCGCTGGTGAGCTCGATGCCGCTGGCCACGGTCAGCCCGCCGAACTCGCGGTGCTGGCAGCCGATGCTCAGCGAGTGGCCGCTGACGCCGGGCGACGCGATCGGCGGCTCGCCGCAGTCCCCGCCGCCCTCGGGCAGCCCGAAGTCGGCGGGCGTGCCGAAGCGCACGCCCTGGGTCGAGGCGTACTGGTCGGTGACCGTCGTGCCGGCCGCGAGGTCCTCGAAGCCGACGTTCATCGTGCCGCCCGCGGCGTGCGCGGCGGCCGGGACGAGCAGCGCCGCGAGCAGGACGGCGATCAGCGTGACGCGCTTCATCGGTGGGCCTTCTTGGTGGTGAGGATCGTGAACGCGAGCGTCGTGGTGGAGGACTTGCGGCCGTCGGCCGCCTTCGCGGAGATGCGCATCCGGTAGCTGCCGGCGTGCAGCGCGCCCGAGCTGAGCCGCCCGCTGATCGGCACCGTGACGTCGCCGGCCTTCACGGACTTCGCGAGCGAGCCGACCGCGGTGTACACGGAGCAGCGCGTGCCCTTCTTGGCGCCCTTGACGCAGCGCCCCTTGGAGCGCCGGCCGGCGGCGCTGCGGTCGATCGCGACGGTGAGCGTCGCCGAGCCGCCCGACAGCGTCGCGCTGAGCGTCGCGCCCTGGCCCGAGCCCGGCTTGCCCTTCGACGGCGCGACGGAGAACCGGCTGCGGTCGAGCCGCACGCCCGACAGCTTCAGCTGGCCCGAGTCGATCAGGACCGGCGGCGCGGCGGCGCCGCCTCCACCGCCGCCTGGCAGTGCGGGCGTCGCGGGCGGCGGCGGGTCGGGCACCGTGACGGCCTGGTAGCTGCGGTCGGTCGCGCCGTCCGCGTCGGTCACCGTGACCGTCAGCGTGTAGATGCCGCCGCGCGCGTAGTCGTGCGTCGCCGCCAGCGAGGCGACCTCCGCCGTGCCGTCGCCGAACCCGACCGAGCCGCTGAGCGCGTAGCCGTCCGGGTCGTTGGAGCCCGTGGCGTCGACGCTGACCCGCGCGCCCGACTGGCTGACCTGCGCCACCGCGTGCGGCGGGAGGTTCACGTCGGCGCGATCGCGCAGGTACGCGTCGCTGCTGGTGTCGGGGTCGCCGAGGTCGAGGTTGTTCGACGACGAGCCGAACGGGACGTAGCGGCCGCGCAGGCCGCCGAGCCTCGGGGTCCCGATCGACGCCCCGCCGTTGCCCGCGTCGCCGCCGGTGGAGATGTCGGCGCGCGAGGTCACGCCGGCGCAGCGGTCGCGCAGCGCGATCGCCGAGTTGGCCGGCGGCGGCGTGAAGATCTGCGTGGTCCGGAACGCGACGACGCAGCCGTCGAGCGAGATCGCCGGGGACGTGCTGGCCGTGCCGACGGTCCCGTTGGTCGCGACGCTGACGACCTCGGTCTCGCCGGTGCAGCGGTTGCGAACGAAGTCCTTGACGCCGGTCATGTCGGCGCCGGTCACGAGGTTCGTGGCGTTCGAGCCGAAGGCGACCACGCAGCCGTCGCCGTCGATCGCGGGGCCGGACGAGCTCAGGTCGGTCTGACCGCCGTCGGTGCGGACCGAGACGCGCTCGCGCCCGCCGGTCGCGACGTTCTCGGCGAAGATGTCGACCTTGGCGTTGGTGTCGCCGGCGACGAGGTTCGTGGAGCCCGAGCTGTAGGCGATCCAGCGGCCGTCGCCCGACAGCGCCGGGCTGGTGGCGCTGCCGTCGCCGCGGACGCCCGGCGAGGGCTCGGCCACGCGCTTGATCGCGCCGGTCCCGACGTCGACCACGTAGACGTCGCTGATGCCGGTGTCGAGGTTGGTGGCCGTGTAGGCGGCGGTGGTGCCGTCGTCGCTGATCGCGACGTCGACGGCCCGGTAGTAGGTGCCGCCGGGCACGACGTTCGTGCTGATCCGCCGGGTCTGACCGGTGAGGCGATCCCACAGGAACGCCTGGTAGTCGCCCGGCGTGTCGGCCAGGTTGGTCGCGTCGGAGTAGTACACGATGAACCGGCCGTCGCCGCTCATCTCGAAGCCCGGGACGCCGTCCTGGTCGGGCGAGGCCCCGCCGGGGCCGGCGGTCACCTCCTGCGTGGTGCCGCGCGCGCGGTCGCGCAGGAAGACGCTCTCCGAGGCCACGGCGCCCGCCGGCCTCAGGTTCGCGGCGCTCGACCGGAACGCCACCCAGCGGCCGTCGTCGCTCACCGCCACCGCGGACGAGCTGCCGTCGGCCTTCGTCCCGGTGGACGTGAGGCTCTGGAGCGTCGTGGTGGGGCCGGCGGCCGTCGCGGACGCCGCGCCGCCGGCGAGGCTGAGGGCGACGGCGATCAGCAGGACAGCCACGGACCGAGTCGGCATCGCGCGTGACCGTGTCAACCGGGGGCGGATTTCGCATCGGGGTGGCACCCTGATCTTTTGCCACGGTTTCTGGGAGAACGCGCGCCGGCGCCGTCTCGGGGAAGATCCCGGCATGGAACGCGTGCTCGGCATCGGTGGGTGCTTCCTGCGGGCGAGCGACCCGGAGGCGCTCGGCGCGTGGTACCGCGAGTGCCTCGGGCTGGACGCCGACGAGCACGGGTCGTGGCGGCAAGGGCGCGGACGTGGCCGAGGAGACGCAGGAGCTGGAGGGCGTCGGCCGCTTCGGCTGGGTCACCGATCCAGCGGGGAACCGGATCGAGCTGTGGCAGCCGGCGTGAGCGACTCCGCGAGCTCGACGATGATCCCGGCCGGGCCGCGGAGGTAGCAGAGGCGGTAGCTGTCGCGGTAGTCCTCGACCGCGCCGACGAGCGTCGCGCCGTGGGCTTGCAGGCGCGCGATGACGCTGTCGATGTCCTCGACGGAGAAGGCGAGATGGCGGATGCCCGGGGCGTTCGCCGGCGCGGGCGGGTCGTCGCCATCCGGGCTCGGCGGGGTGTGGAACCGCGTCAGCTCGACGCGTGCGTGGCCGTCCGGGGTCTCCAGCATCGCGATGTCCGACCGGGCGCCCTCGAGCCCGATCACGCGGTCGACCCAGGCACCCTCGACCGACGCCTCGCCCTGCAGCTCGAGCCCGAGCGCGACGAAGAACGCCGTCGCCGCGGCGAGGTCCTCGACCACGATGCCCACGTGCTCCATGCGGCGGATGGTCACGCGGCCGTGCTCACGACGGCGTCGCTGGATCCCGCTCCAACTTCGCCTCCGCCTCGTCCCGCGTCGCCGCCACGCGCAGCGACCGATCCACGTGCGTCATCTCCACGAGGGCGGCGGCGGCGCTGCCCTCCGGGGCGATGACCGCGAGGGCGCGGCCTTGGCGGCCGAGGCGCTGGTCGGCTTGGACGATCACGCCGAGGGCGCTGGAGTCCATGAACGACACCGACGAGAGGTCGAGGATGACGTCGGCCGCACTGACGCCCGCGCCGACCTCCTCGTTCAGGCGCTGCCCGAGGGAGCGCGAGGCCTGGAGATCGAGCTCTCCCGTGAGGATGGTGACCGCCGGACGCTGCTTCATGCGAGCCCTTCAATGCCCCGGATCTGCATGGCTGAAGCCTGCCAGGTCCGCGGCGCGGCTACGCCACCGCGGTCCCCGCGCCGGGCACCGGCGGCTGGGCGCTCCAGGGGAAGTCGATCCAGCGGTCGGTGCGGCGCCAGATGTAGTCGCACTTCACGACGGAGTGGGGCTTCTCGTACAGGACGGCGGTGCGGACCTCGCCGACCTTGCCGGCGCAGAAGCTCTGGACGACCTCGAGCGTGCGACCGGTGTCGGCGACGTCGTCGACGATCAGCATCTTGGAGTCGCCGAGGTCGATGAGGTCGGGCGCCGGCGGCAGGACCATCGGCACCTCGAGGCGCTGGTCGACGTCGGTGTAGAACTCGACGTTCATCGCGCACGAGTTCTTGACGCCGAGGGCGTACGCGACGGCGCCGCCAGGAAGCAGCCCGCCGCGGGCGATCGCGAGCACGATGTCCGGCTGCCAGCCGCTGCTCACCACCGCCTCGGCCAGCACCCGCGACGCCGCTCCGAGGTGGTCCCACGTCATGACCTCTCGGTCAGACAGGGCGGGCGTGGACTGCGGCGCGGCCTCCATGCGTCCCAGGGTATCCGTCGCGGTCACCGCCGCAGCCGGACGGTCCCGCTCCGCCGCGTCGTCGCCGCCTTGCCCTTCGCGGTGAACCGCGCGCTCACCCGCTCGCGCACGTGACGCCCCCGCGCCAGCGCCTTGCGCGTCGCCTTCGACGGCTGGAGCGTCACCCGCAGCGTCTGGCCCTTGCGCATCGCGTGCGACCACGAGGCCAGCTTGCCGCCGGCGCCGCGCAGGACCATGCGGCCCGCCGCCGCCGCGCGCACCGCGACCCGCACCCGTCCGCCGCCGA
>JAOPZG010000125.1 GCA_025964215.1 Conexibacter sp. | reverse complement strand
GAGCTCCGCGCTCGCCTGGCTGCGCTGCAACGCCGGCGGTGCCGCGTGCGTCGCGACCGGCGCGACCGGCGCCGACTACACGCCGGTCCTGGCCGACGCCGGCTCGACCCTGCGCGCCCAGCTCACCCCGGCCAACGGCGGAACCAGCGGGGCCGCCGTGCGCTCGGAGCCGACGCAGGTCGTGCTCGCGCTCAACCTCGGACCGGTCGTCAAGGCGCCGGCGGTCGACAACGCGCCGTGGATGTCCGGCGCCACGGCCGTCGGCCAGACCCTCACGGCCATGCCCGGCACGTGGCTGCAGCTCGCGGCGACCTTCTCCTACGCCTGGCTGCGCTGCGACGCGCTCGGCGCCGGCTGCGCCCCGATCGCCGGCGCGACCGCCACGACCTACGTCCCGACCGCCGCCGACCGCGGCCACCGCCTCGTCCTCTCGGTCACGGGCGCGCTGCTCGGCCTGATCCCGAGCACGGCCGCCAGCGCCGCGGGCGGCGTCGTCGCGTAGGCCCCCGGATCCCTGGACGAAAGGCTTACACAGCGCTGAGACTCGATCTGTATGGTCGTTTCCTGGTCAGCGAGGAGGAGGAGACGCGGTGATCAACGTCAAGGCACCGGAGCGGCGGCACGAAGCCGAGCGCTCGCGGAGCGGTGCCGGTGGTGTGCTGGTGGTGGCCCTGGACTGCAAGGCGTTGGCCGAGGCCTTGCCGATCGCCCATGCGCGCGCCGCCGCGCTCGGCGCGCGGGTCACGGTCGCCGGCACGGCGCGCATGCCGTTCTGGTGGGCGGTGGCCGCGAGCGGCTGGATGATGGTGCCGCGGCCGTGGGCCGAGGACACGCGCGTCCGGGCCGAGCTCCAGCTGCGCGAGAAGGTCGGCCGCATCACCGGCGACGCCGAGTGCGGCGTGGTCTGCCGCCACGGCCGCGCCGAGGCGTGGCTGGGCCGGATCCTCTGCCAGGACCGCTACGGCACCGTGCTCGTCGCGACCTCGCGGCTCTCGGGCCGCCGCTCGCGCCGCCTGGCCTCGATCGCCGGGCCCGACCGCATGTTCGCGGTCCTCACTCCGCTGCGCTGAGGCGCCCGGCGACCGCGGCGCGCGCGGCCTCCGCTGAGGCCTGTGCTCGTGCGGGCTCGTCGCCGAGCCCGACCATCACCGTGCACGCGAGCGTCAGCAGGACCTCGTCGAAGCGCTCGAGGTGGCCGGCGAGCTCGAGCGTGATCGCGCCGTGGACGAAGCTCCAGAGCTGCGCGGCGACGGCCTCGGGCGCCGCGGGACGGATCCGGCCGGAGGCGACGACGGCTTCGGCGCAGCCCTGGAGCTGCGCGTATGCGGCGGCGAAGCCGAGCGCGTCCTGCGTGGCGCTCGGCGTCGCGAGGCCGAACATCAGGTCGTAGAGGTGCGGGTTCTCGCGCGCGACCGCGCGGTGGACGAGCGCCAGGACGGCGGCGTCGGCGACCGCGTCCTCGCTGCGCGGCGCGCCGTCGAAGCGCAGCGCCAGCCGCCGGAAGCCCTCGTCGCACGCGGCGCCCAGCAGCGCCGGCATCGAGCCGAAGAGCTTGTACACCATCATGGTCGAGGTGCCGGCCTCCGCGGCAACCGTGCGCGCCTGCACGGCGGCCGGGCCGCGCGTGGCGAGCAGGGCGATCGTCGCGTCGAGGAGCTCGTCGCGGAGGGGTTGCGCGGTCGTGGTACGGTCCACGATAACGATGTTATCGCCTGCTGCCGACGACGAGCCCGCGCCCGTGCTGCCGCTGCGCCGGATCCCCGATCCCCAGGAGCCCGCACCGCGGGTCGCGTGGCCGACGGTCGCGCTGCTGGTCTTCGGCCTCGCGCTCTGGGCCGGCTCGTCGGCGCTCTGGCTCGCCGGCGCGTGGCCGTGGTGGATCAGCTCGGCGCTCAACGCGGTCGCCTCCTACCTGCTCTTCACGGTCGCCCACGAGGCGGCGCACCACGCGGCCGCGACGGACTCCGCCCTCAACCGCTGGATCGGCCGCCTGAGCGTGCCGCTGTTCGCGCCGATCTCGTCGTTCCCGACGTGGCGCTTCATCC
Source organism: Conexibacter sp. (assembly GCA_025964215.1). Taxonomy (GTDB): domain Bacteria; phylum Actinomycetota; class Thermoleophilia; order Solirubrobacterales; family Solirubrobacteraceae; genus Baekduia. Next base: position 1,202 of record JAOPZG010000125.1, on the reverse strand, counting down.
ACATGCAGCACCACCGCTTCACGAACCACACCGACGGCAGCGACCCCGACCAGTACACCATGGCCGGGCCGCCCTGGCAGCGCCTGCCGCGCTGGATGAGCGTCGACCTCCGCTACCTGGTGTTCTACGTCGGGCACCGCCGCGCGCGGCCGCGCGCCGAGCAGCGCGAGCAGCTCGTGGCGATGGGCGCGCTCCTGGCGATCACGGTCGCCGCCGCGCTCACCGGCCACGGGCTCGACATCATCATCCTGCTGTACCTGCCCTCGCGCGTCGCGCTCGTCTACCTCGCATGGGCCTTCGACTACCTGCCGCACCATCGCCTGCACCACACGCCGGAGCAGGACCGGCTGAAGGCGACGCGCAACCGGATCGGCCTCGAGCGCCTGCTCACCCCGGTCTTGTTGTACCAGAACTACCACCTCGTCCATCACCTGCATCCGGTGATCCCGTTCTACCGCTACATCGAGGTCTGGCGGCGCAACGAGGAGGCGTACCTCGCGGGCGACCCGGCGCTCTCCACGGTCCGCGGCCGCGAGCTCACGGCCGACGAGTACCGCCGGATCCGCGAGCTCGTCGAGCACGAGTAGCGGGCGGTCACTTCGAGGCGCTCGTGTCCACGCCGAGCGTCGCCTTCCCGCGCACGCCGTCGACCTTCAGGCTGTCGCCGAGGGTCGTCAGCGTCAGCAGCGAGGAGGCGCCGTGCTGTTGGGTCCACACGCGGTCGGCGGCGTGCAGCGTGCGGTCGTTCTTGTCGGAGGCGTACGGCGCCAGCTCGTAGATCCTGCTGCTGAGCGCGTCGGGCAGGAAGAGCTGGCCGTTGTGGGAGACGTGGCCGCCCGCGTACCTCGACGGCGAGTGGGTCCCACCGATGTGGACCTTGACGTGGATGTGGGTCGCGCGGCCGTCGTAGAAGCCGGGGTAGACGGTGGTGAACCTCGCGAGGCCCTTGGCGTCGGTGAGCTGCACGCCGCGCAGCCAGGTCTGGCCGACCGTGCTCTGCGAGGCCTCGTCGGAGTAGACGCCTACCGCGTCGGCGTGCCAGACGTCGACCGCCGCGCCCTTGACCGGCTTGCACGTGTCGCTGTCGACGATCGTGATCCGCAGGTCGAGCGGCACGCCCTTGCGGGTGCCGACGATGTTGGAGCGGATCCGCTCCAGGGCCACGTAGAACGGGCCCTCCTCCTGCTCGGGGGTCAGCGTGC
>JAOPZG010000110.1 GCA_025964215.1 Conexibacter sp. | reverse complement strand
GCCGCGCCCACCGCCGGCGGCACGCCGACCAGCGCACCGCTCACGACCACCACCGACCCCACCTCCGGCTACGTGGCGCCCCCGCTCGGCGACCCGACCGTCCCGCCCTCCACCCAGGCCGTCGGCTTCACCCTCGACGACCGCGGCGGCTACTCCGCCCGCCTCTCGCGCTCGGCGGTCACCGCCGGCGCCATCGTCGTCCAGCTCCGCAACCAGGGCGAGGACGACCACAACCTGCGCGTCGTCCCGACCGACCACGCCGGCGCCGCCGTCGACTTCCCGCTCACCGGCTCCGGCCAGAACAGCACCAAGACGCTCACGTTGAACGCCGGCAGCTACCGCCTCTTCTGCACCCTCACGACGCCCGTCAACCACGAGCTCGCCGGGATGAACGCCACGCTGACCGTGTCCTGATCGGCCGCCGCGGGTCTGTGAAAGAGTTGGGCGCAGATGCCCGACGCCGAGCCGCACGTCCTCTGGTCCCCCACGCCGGAGCGCGTGGAGGCGGCGACGCTCACGCGGTTCGCCCGCTGGGTCGCCGCGCACCGCGGCGTCGACGTCACGGGCTCCTACGACGCGCTCTGGCAGTGGTCGGTCGACGACCTCGACGGCTTCTGGGCGGCGATCTGGGAGTTCTTCGACGTCCAGGCCTCGACGCCCTACGAGCAGGTCCTCGGCTCGCGCGCGATGCCCGGCGCCGAGTGGTTCCCGGGCGCGCGGCTGAGCTACGCCGAGCACGTCTTCCGCGGCAAGCCGGACTCGGCGATCGCGCTCCAGCACGCCTCCGAGCTGCGCGAGCTCGACTTCATGACGTGGGGCGAGCTGCGCGACCTGACCGCCCGGATCGCCACCGGCTTGCGCTTCCTGGGCGTCGAGGAGGGCGACCGCGTCGTCGCCTACATCCCCAACATCCCCGAGGCGATCGCGGCGTTCCTGGCCTGCGCGTCGATCGGGGCGACATGGTCCTCGTGCTCGCCGGACTTCGGCGCGCGCTCGGTCGTCGACCGCTTCGCGCAGATCGAGCCGAAGGTCCTGCTCGCGGTCGACGGCTACCGCTACGGCGGCAAGGACTTCGACCGCCGCGACGTCGTCGCGGGGCTGCGCGCGGAGATCCCCTCACTGGAGCACGTCGTGCTCCTGGACTACCTCGGCACGGGCGCCGGCGACGGCCGTCCCGAGGGCATGCTCGCGTGGCGCGAGCTGATCCGCCAGCAGGAGCCGCTGGCGTTCGCCCAGCTCCCGTTCGACCACCCGTTGTGGGTGCTGTACTCGAGCGGGACGACGGGGCTGCCGAAGCCGATCGTCCACGGCCAGGGCGGCGTGCTGGTCGAGCACCTCAAGTTGATGAACCTGCACCTCGACGCCCAGGAGGGCGACCGCGTCTTCTGGTTCACGACGACGGGCTGGATGATGTGGAACTTCCTCGTCGGCGTCCTGCTGACGCCCGCGTCGGTCGTGCTCTACGACGGCAACCCGGGCACGCCGTCGCTCGACCGGCTGTGGGACCTCGCGGCGCAGTCGGGCACGACGACGTTCGGGACGAGTGCCTCGTTCCTGGCCTCCTGCATGAAGGAGGGCACCGAGCCCGGCGGCGGCGGGCGCGACCTGAGCGCGCTGCGCTCGGTCGGCTCCACCGGCTCGCCGCTGGCGCCGGAGGGGTTCCAGTGGGTCTACGACCACGTCGGTGCCGACACCTGGCTCTTCTCGACGAGCGGCGGGACCGACGTCGTCAGCGCGTTCGTCGGCGGCGTCCCGACGCTGCCCGTCTACCGCGGCGAGATCCAGGGCCGCGCGCTCGGGGCGAAGGTCGAGTCGTGGGACCCCGACGGCGTGGCGCACATCGGGGAGGTCGGCGAGCTCGTCCTCACCGAGCCGATGCCGTCGATGCCGACGTCGTTCTGGGGCGACGCGGACGGCTCGCGCCTGCGCGACTCCTACTTCTCCTACTACCCGGGCGTGTGGCGCCACGGCGACTGGATCGAGATCACCGAGCGCGGCACGGCGATCATCTCCGGCCGAAGCGACTCCACCATCAACCGCGGCGGGGTCCGGATGGGCACGAGCGAGATCTACCGCGCCGTGCTCGCGACGAGGCGGTCGTGGACGCGTTGGTGGTGGACATCCCGCGCGACGGCACCGAGGGCTGGATGCCGTTGTTCGTGGTCTTGCGCGAGGGCGAGGAGCTGACCGACGAGCTGACGGCGTCGATCAAGCGCCGGATCCGCACCGACTGCTCGCCGCGCCACGTGCCGAACGAGATCCACCAGATCGCCGAGATCCCGCGAACGCTCAGCGGCAAGGTGCTCGAGGTGCCGGTCAAGCGGATCCTGATGGGTCAGCCGGCAGACCAGGCCGCCTCGCGCGACTCGCTCGCGAACCCCGCGGCGCTCGACGTCTTCGTGGCGATGGCCGCGTCACAGGGCGGGTAGCCGCACTGGTCATCGACCGGCGAGCGGTCTAGGCTCGCCCGCGATGACCGATCAGCCGATCTTCGAAGCGGAGTACGTCGAGCAGCGCAGCCGCGCGACGACGTTCTTCCGCTACTTCCTGGTGATCCCCCACCTCATCGTGCTGTCGCTGTGGGGCTTCGCCGCGTTCTTCGCGGTCATCGCGGCGTGGTTCGCGATCGTCCTCACCGGCCGCTACCCGGAGGGGCTCTACAACTTCGTGGCGGGGCTGCTGCGCTACTCGACGGCGGCGACGGCGTACTACCTGCTGCTGACCGACCAGTACCCGCCGTTCAGCGGCGACACCGACGCGTACCCGGCCCACCTGCGCACGCCGCCGCCGAAGGCGGAGTACGACCGGCTGAAGACGCTGTTCCGCATCATCCTGGCGATCCCGCCGGCGATCATCGCCTATGCCATGAGCATCGTCGCGAGCCTCGCGGCGTTCGTGGCGTGGTTCGTGATCGTGATCACGGGCAAGCAGCCGAAGGGCCTCCAGGACGCGACCGTGCTCGGCGTCTCCTACCAGCAGCGGGCCAACGCCTACATGCTGCTGTTGACCGAGGACTGGCCGTCGTTCAACGACCCGCAGGCCGCCCTGGCCGGCGCG
>JAOPZG010000103.1 GCA_025964215.1 Conexibacter sp. | reverse complement strand
CCGAGGCGCGCGCGGGGTTGCCCGCGCCGCCGACGGCCTGCCACGTGGACAGCGTGAACTGGTACTTGCCGTAGAAGCCGTTGCCCGTGTCGGTCGAAGGGTTCCCGCCGGACTCGCACGCGGCGATCGCCCGCAAGGCCGGCGACGCATGCGAGGCCGAGTGCCGCGCCCGCCGCGCCGCGCGCAGCTCGCCCCGCAGATGCCGATGATGCCGCGCGAGCTTGTCGACCGACCACGCGCGGATCGTCGTCGTGTACCCGTGGCGCAAGCGCTCGCCGCGCAGCGATGCGACCCGCCGCGCCAACCGCACGTCGCGCGTGATGAGCGGCGTCTTGGCGACCCGCACGAGCGGCGCGATCCCCGCGCCGGGCCCCGGCAGGTCGGCGGCGATCGGGGTGGCGGCGCCCGCGGGCGAAGAGCCGAGCGCGCCGGCGAGCGACCCGCCCGCGGCGATGGTGAGTCCGGTGAGCATGGGAGATCGCATGGGATCCCTCCTTCGGGCGGAAGATGACGGAACGCCGTCGGCGCACGCGTCCGAGCCGCTTGGGGTGAAGTCGCTGCGAAGACCGGTCTGCGGGGCGTGTGCGCGATGCGCGGACCGACGCCCTCCACGGATCCGGTGCCGTCACGGTAGCGAGCGCGCGCCGCCGCGCCGGGTGGACCCCTGCCAGCGGGCATCGCGCCGGCCGCGCGGCCGGCGGGCGTTCTCCTAGGATGAGCCCCATGAAGGTCACCCTCCCGGACGGCAAGGAGCTCGAGCTCGCCGCAGGCGCCACTGGCGCCGACGCAGCGGCCTCGATCGGACCGGGGCTCGCGAAGGCGGCCCTCGCGGTGAAGGTCGACGGGACGACTCAGGACCTCGCGCTGCCGCTCCCCGACGAGGCCGTCGTGGAGATCGTCACCGACCGCTCCGCCGACGCGCTCGAGCTGATCCGCCACGACACCGCCCACGTGCTCGCCGCGGCGATGATGGAGCTCTACCCGGGCGTGAAGATCTCGATCGGCCCCGCGATCGAGAACGGGTTCTACTACGACTTCGACTTCCCCGAGGGCACGCAGTTCTCCGACGCCGACTTCGAGCGCGTCGAGGCCAAGATGAAGGAGCACGTCGCGGCCGACGAGGCGTTCGTCCGCGAGGTCGTCTCCGTCGACGACGCGCTCGCGCGCTTCAAGGCCCAGGGCCAGGACTACAAGGTCGAGCTGATCGAGGACCTCGTCAAGAACGAGGGCGTCGACACCGTCAGCCTCTACACCAACGGCCCGTTCACCGACCTCTGCCGCGGCCCGCACGCGCCCTCGACCAAGCGCATCGGCGCCTTCAAGCTCCAGTCGGTCGCGGGCGCCTACTGGCGCGGCGACTCCGACCGCCAGATGCTCACCCGCGTCTACGGCACCGCGTTCTTCAAGCAGAAGGAGCTCGACGCCCACCTGCACCTGCTCGAGGAGGCCAAGGCGCGCGACCACCGCCGCCTGGGCAAGGAGCTCGGGCTCTTCACCTTCTCCGACCTCGCGCCCGGCATGCCGCTCTGGCAGCCCGCGGGCATGACGATCTGGAACGAGCTGACCGAGCTCTGGCGCACCCAGAACCGCAAGCGCGGGTACTCCGAGGTCAAGACCCCCATCTTGTGGGACGTCGAGCTGTTCAAGGCCAGCGGCCACTGGCAGAACTACCGCGACAACATGTACTTCACGGACGTCGAGGACCGTCCGATGGGTCTCAAGCCCATGAACTGCCCGGGCCACGTCCAGCTCTTCAAGGACGTGCGCCGCTCCTACCGCGAGCTGCCGATTCGCTTCAGCGAGCAGGGCCTCGTCCACCGTCACGAGCCGAGCGGCACGCTGCACGGCCTGATGCGCGTCCGCCACATCACCCAGGACGACGCCCACATCTTCTGCACCGAGGAGCAGATCGAGGACGAGGTCGTCGGCTGCCTGGACTTCGGCTACGACTTGTACAAGCTCTTCGGCTTCGAGCCGAGCCTCGAGCTGTCGACTCGCCCCGAGAAGCGGCTGGGCTCCGACGAGACGTGGGATCGCGCCGAGAAGGCGCTCGAGAACGCGCTCAACCGCAAGGGCCTGGACTTCCAGATCAACGCGGGCGACGGTGCGTTCTACGGGCCGAAGATCGACCTGCACATGAAGGACTCGCTCGGCCGCTCGTGGCAGCTCGGCACCGTCCAGCTCGACTACCAGATGCCCGAGCGCCTCGAGGCCACTTACATCGGGGCCGACAACGCTGAGCATCGCCCGGTGATGATCCATCGTGCGCTGCTCGGGTCCTTCGAGCGGTTCATCGGCATCCTCATCGAGCACTACGCCGGCGAGTTCCCGCTCTGGCTGACACCCGTGCAGGCGGTCGTGCTGACGATCGCCGACCGCCACGCCGGCGCCGCCCAGGCGGCCGTCGAGGTGCTGCGCGACGCGGGCGTGCGCGTCAAGCTCGACGACCGCGCGGAGTCCGTCGGCCGCAAGATCCGCGAGGCCGAGATGGCCAAGATCCCCTACATGCTGATCGTCGGCGACCGCGAGGCCGAGACGGGCTCCGTGTCGGTCCGCCGCCACCGCGGGCAAGGCGACGAGGGCAGCGTCTCAGCGGAGGAGTTCGTCACCCGCGTGCGCGACGAGATGGAGGCCGAGCGCAACGCGGAGCCGCCGCTCAGCGACGCGGTCTAGGTCGCCGGCAGGAAGAGCTCGCCCGGCGCGCCGGGCGCCGTGGAGGGCACGAAGCCGACCTGCGCGAGCGCCTCGAGCGAGACCACGCGCTTGATCAGCACGAGCAGGACCCGGCGCGGCGAGCGCTCGAGCGAGGCCCGGAGGTTCGCGAGGACCTCGAGCATCACGGGCTCCTCGAACGGGTTGTACAGGTAGACGAGCAGCGGCTCGTCCGGGAAGGCGTAGGCCGTGGCGTCGAGGCAGAGCAGCTCGACCTCCGGGCAGCCCGGCGTGCGCTCGCGCCAGCTCGCGACGTTGCGCTCGGCGGTCGCGGTCAGCTCGGGGCTGAACTCGACGCCGACCAGGCGCCGGAACGGGAGCTGCGAGGCGAGCAGCAGCGCGCGGCCCTTGCCGGAGCCGACGTCGATGAACGTCAGCTCGCCGTCGCCGAGCTCCAGCTTGTCCATGATGTCGCCGAAGGCCTGGGGCGAGGTCGCCTGGTAGCGCGCGCCGTGCTCCTTGTTCTCGCTCTCGAACGCGAGCTCGTGGAGCCGGACGATCCCGGAGGTCTCGACGCCGAGCCGGCGGTCGAAGGCGGCGTCGGCGCGCTGGGCGCGGC
>JAOPZG010000357.1 GCA_025964215.1 Conexibacter sp. | reverse complement strand
GCGATGCCGGCGATGAAGGCGCTCAGGGCGAAGGACGTCAACTTGACACGCGCGACGCTGCGACCCAGCGCGGCGGCCGCGCGCTCGCTGTGGCGCACCGCGCGCCAGCTCGCGCCGAGACGCGTGCGGTCCAGCACGGCCAGGCCGATGGCGATGACCACGAAGATCGCCGCGCAGGCCCACAGGAAGCTGCCGTCGGTCTCCAGCCAGCCCGGCCGGCTGACGGTCACGCCGTCGGAGTTGCCGGGGAAGTCGTTGACCGACAGGACGATCTGCACGGTCAGGGCGAAGGCCAGCGTGATGACCGCGAGGTTGACCCCGCGCAGGCGCAGCGCCGGAAGGCTGACGAGCAGGCTGACCGGCAGCATCGCCAGGCCCGAGACGAGCACCGCGAGCAGGAACGGCGCGCCGGAGGCGTGCGTGGCGAACCACAGCATCACCCAGGCGCCGAGGCCGGCGAAGCCCATCTGGCAGAGCGAGATCATGCCGGTGCGACCGGTGACGACGCCGAGGCTCAGCCCGACGATCGCCAGCACCAGCGCGGTCGTGCCGAGGAACTGCCCGTACGGGCTCAGCATCGTGCCGGCGAGCAGCAGCGGCAGGCCGACCGCGACGACGGGCCCGAGCCCGAGCAGCGCCTCCCGCGGCGACCGCAGGACGCTAGCGCGCGACATCCCACACCTCCTGACGCTGCGACCACATCAACATGAGGACCACGACGACGAGCGGCACGACCGACTGATAGGGCGCGACGCTGCTGTAGTTGGTGGTGATCCCCTCGAGGATCCCGATGCCGATGCCCCCCGCCAGCGCGAGGTAGAAGCTCCGGAAGAGGCCGATCGCCGCAGCGGCGAAGGCCGGGATGATGAGCAGCGAGAGGTCGGCGAAGGCGTTGGCGCGCGTGGGCGCGACCATCTGCGTGCCCAGCGCGGTGATCGCGCCGGCCACCGCCCAGACGGCGATCGCCAGCCAGCGGGCGGGCACGCCGAGCAGCTCCGCGGTCTGCGGACGCTCCGAGAGGGCGCGCAGGCGCAGTCCGACGCGCGTACGCCCGAGGAAGACGCTGAGCCCGACCGCGACGAGGATCGTGGCGACCACGATCGCGATCGCGTCGTGCGTGACCACGACGCCCGAGATCTTGATCCCGTGCGAGCCGAAGAGCGACGGGACGTTGCGCGGCTGGTCCCCGAAGACCCGGTAGCCGACCATCAGCAGCCCGATCAGCATCGCGATGGCGACCGTCGAGCGCGTCTCGATCCGCGCGTCGGCGAACCACAGGGCCATCACCGCGCCGAGCAGCGCCGCGACGCCCGCCGCCGCGCCGACGCCCGCGAGCGTCGCCAGCAGGTACGACTGATCGTGCGCGTAGACCGCGCTCATCGTGAAGGTCCCGAAGGCCCCGATGGCCGCGAGCGAGAAGTTCAGCACGCGCACCATCCGGAACATCAGCACCACCACGACGGCGAGCATGGCGTACGCGCCGCCCGCCACCAGCCCGGCCACGCCAGACTGGATCACTTCGACCCTCGGGACATGCGTCTCTCCTCCACCTACCGTGATCCCGTAACGCGTCTAACCATACACATCAATACGCTCGATAGCAACGCGATTGCCCCCTATGATGCATATGGTTCCCACGAACCCAGGACGAGACGGAGCAGAGATGAACGAAGAGACCCAGGTGCTGATCGTCGGCGGCGGCGGAGCCGGGCTCGCCGCGTCCGTGATGCTCGGCGAGCAGGGCGTCGACACGATCCTGGTCGAGCGCCATCCGGGCACCGCGCTGGTGCCCAAGGCGCACATCATCCACTGCCGGACGATGGAGATCTTCGGCCAGTACGGCATCGAGGACGCGGTCCTGGACGAGGGCTGCCCGCCCGAGAACTTCTGCGAGACGAGCTGGTACACGAGCCTCGGCGGCGACGAGCCGTGGGACCGCCAGATCATCACGAGCATCCCGTCGTGGTCGCACTCCGACCTCGCGCCGTACTACGCGACGCTGACCGCCTCGCCGATGTCCAACCTCCCCCAGCACCTGCTCGAGCCGCTGCTGCGGCGCCGGGCCGAGGCGCTCAACGGGGCCGAGCGCGTCCGCTTCTTCCACGAGCTGACCGCGCTCGAGCAGGACGAGACCGGCGTCACCGCGACGATCCTCGACCGCGCCAGCGGCGAGTCCTACATCGTGCGCGCGGCCTACGCGGTGGGCGCCGACGGCGGCAAGCTGATCGGCGCCGGGCTCGGCGTCGAGATGGTCGGGCCCGAGCCGTTCGTCGACGTGGTCTCGCTGACCTTCGACGCCGACCTGGCCGAGTACCTCCAGGAGGACACGTCGCTGATCCGGCTCTTCCTGCAGCCCAACCTCGACGGGACCGTGCGGCGCTTCAGCATCGTGGCCGGCGGCCCGGCCCCGTGGGATCGCACCTGCCGCCACTGGCGCAGCGCGGTGATCCTCCCGGTCGGCTCCGAGCTCACGCCGGAGAAGTACACCGAGGAGGACGCGATCCGCGACCTGCGCGGGCTGTTCAAGCTGCCCGACCTCGAGATCACCGACATCACCATGAACCACTGGCTGATCCAGTCGGTCTACGCCGAGCGCTTCCAGGTCGGCCGCGTCTTCCTGGTCGGCGACGCGGCGCACCGCCACTCGCCGATGGGCGGCCTCGGGCTCAACACCGGCATCCAGGACGCGCACAACCTCAGCTGGAAGCTCGCGGCCGTGCTCGCCGGCCAGGCCTCCCCCGCGCTGCTGGACTCCTACGAGCCCGAGCGCCTCCCGGTCGCGCGGCGGCGCGTCGAGTTCGCCACGTTCTCGTTCTTCAACCACCTGTCGGTCAGCGGCAGCTTCGGCATGCTGCCCGGCGCCCAGGAGGACCACAACCGCGGGGTGCTGACCGCGCTGTTCTCCGACACGCCCGACGGCGGCAACCGCCGCGCCCAGCTCGAGGAGATGGTCCACACCCTGCGCCGCGAGTTCCAGCACGCCGACCTGGACCTCGGCTACGAGTACGCCGACAGCCCGGCGGTCGTGGCCGACGCGTCGCCCGCGCCGCCGCGCGACCCGATCGGCCACCTGCACGAGCCGGTGGCGCGTCCGGGCCACCGCGTCCCGCACGCGTGGTTCACGCTCGACGGGGCCGCCATCGCCACCCACCAGCTGCTCGTGCCCGGCCGCTTCCTGCTGCTGGCCGGCGCCGACGGCCAGCCCTGGTGCGACGCGGCGACGGCGATCGCCGGCGCGTCGGGCCTGCCGGTCACGGTCCTGCGCGTCGGCGCCGACCTCGCCGACCGCGACGGGGCCTGGGCCGCGGTGCGCGGCCACGACGACGGCGGCGCCGTGCTGGTGCGACCGGACGGCCACGTCGCCTTCCGCGCGGCGAGCGCGAGCGCGACCGCGCACGCCGACCTGCAGGCGGCGCTCG
>JAOPZG010000042.1 GCA_025964215.1 Conexibacter sp. | reverse complement strand
TCCCGGCCTGGTCGGGCGGCGTGCTCCAGTACATCAACGGCTACGAGGGCGGCGTCGCCGGCTTCGTGGCCCGCGCGCGCGAGCTCGCCGAGCAGTACGGCGAGCGCTTCGAGCCGCCGGCGTCCCTGGTCGCCAAGGCCGAGTCCGGCGAGACGTACACCGACGCCCCGGCGCCGGTCGCGGCCTAGCCGCACGACGCAGCGCCATCGCGGTCACCGCGGGCCGTCCGGACATCACCGGGCGGCCCGCGCCGGCTCCTACTACGATCCGCGCCGATGCCCAAGAACGCCGACGAGATGCTGGAGTTCGCCGCCGCGCACGCGAAGGACCTCGCGGCGCCCGGGCTCAGCCCACGGCCGCAGCGCAAGGTCGCCGTCCTCTCCTGCATGGACACGCGGATCGACCTCTTCCCCATGCTGGGGCTCGAGCGCGGCGACGCGCACGTCATCCGCAACGCCGGCGGCCTGGTCACCGACGACGCGATCCGGTCGCTGAGCGCCTCTCAGCGGTTGCTCGGCACCGAGGAGATCGTGGTGGTGATGCACGAGGGCTGCGGCCTCTCGGGCGCCTCCGAGGACGACTTCCGCCGGCAGCTCGCCGAGGACGGCGTCCTGCCGAACTGGCGCCTCGGCGCGTTCAGCGACCTCGAGGCGACGCTCCACCACTCGCTCGACCGCCTCCGCACCGCGCGCGAGCTGCCGCACCGCGAGAACGTCCGCGGCTTCGTGTTCGACCCGGAGGACGGGTCGCTGCGCGAGGTCGACGCGCCGGAGCGCTAGGCGCCGGAGTCGAGGTCGGCGCGCGAGGGCCCGTCGTAGCCCTCGGGGTGCAAGACGAAGACCTCCAGCGACATGCCGTCGGCGGCGGCGTCGATCCCGCTGATGAAGGAGCGGACCTTGCGACCGGTGAGCCGCTCGACGGGCTCGCAGAACTGCGCGACGCGCGCGTACTGGAAGAGCATCCGGACGTCGCGCAGGCGCTGGTACTCGCCGAGGGCGACCAGGTTGCGCTCGGCCGGCGTCAGCGTGTCCTCCAGGAGCACCACGAGCATGTCGCGCCCGGACCAGTTCGTGCGCGCCTTGGTCGGGCCGCGACCGAACTGCTCCTTGTAGAGCCGCACCATCTCGCTGGAGATGGACGCGAGGACGCTCGGCTTCTCCGTGCGCTCGTCGTCCGTCCCGACGTCCGGGGGACACATGAAAACCGCCTCATTCCGGGCTCCTCTGAATGCCTGCCGCGCGCGAGGAGGAGGAGCCTCAGAGAACCAGACGGGCAGCGATAGGTCACGCCATTCTAGCTGTGCCGCCTAACCCGACGAGAACGTCGAGCGGCGCCCTCGGCCGCCGTGGATCCACGAGTCGCCAGCCCCACCGCGGGTGAGCCTCCGAACCCCGACCGCGCTCCGTGCGAAGGCGACGTGGCGCGAACGACCCACGACGGACCGGCGTCTCGCTGGCGCGCAGCCTAGCGGGCGGCGGGGCGTGATCGCGGCGCGGCGACCTTGCCCTTCACGAGGTCCGCGGCGCGCTCGGCGACCATGATGGTGGGGGCGTTGGTGTTGCCGCCCGGGATGAGGGGGAAGACGGAGGCGTCGATGACGCGGAGGCCGTCGATGCCGCGGACGCGGAGCTCCGGGTCGAGGACGGCGTCGGGGCCGCCCATGCGGCAGGTGCCGGACGGGTGGTAGAGGAGCTCGACGTTGCGGCGGACGAAGTCCTCCACGTCGGCGTCGTCGCGGACCTCGGCGCCCGGGTAGATCTCGCGGCCGGCGGCGGAGCGCAGCGGCTCGGCGGCGGCGAGCTCGCGGGCCAGCTCGACGCCGGTCACGAGCGCCGCGAGGTCCTCGGGCTCGGACAGCGTGTTGGTGAGGATCCGCGGCTTGGCGACGGGATCGGCGGCGGCGAGGCGGATCTCGCCGCGGCTCTTCGGGCTGACCAGGCACGGGCCGAGCGTGAACGCGTGGCCGTCGAACTCCTCGGCGCCGTTGTCCACGAAGTACGCGGGCGCGAAGTGGTACTGGAGGTCGGCGGCGGGCAGGCCGGGGCGGCTGCGGACGAAGGCGAACGCCTCGGCGACCGTGGAGGTGAGCGGTCCTGAGCGGCGCAGCAGCCACTCCAGCAGCGGCTTGGGCTTGTCGGCGCCGTAGAGCGACTCCGCGACCGTCGACTCCCACACGCACACGACGTACGGATGGTCCATGAGGTTCGCGCCGACGTTCGGGCTGTCGAGCGCGACGCCGACGCCGACCTCGCGCAGGTGGTCGGCCGGGCCGATCCCCGACAGCATCAGGATCTGCGGCGAGCCGATCGCGCCCGCGCTGAGCAGGACCTCGCGCTCGGCGCGGACGGTCTCCTCGCGCCCGCGGCCGTCGCGCAGGACGACGCCGACGGCGCGATCGCCCTCGAGCGCGATCCGCGCGACGTGGACGCCGGTGCGGATCTCCAGGTTCGGCCGGTCCTGCGCCGGGCGCAGGTAGGCGTCGGCCGCCGACCAGCGGCGGCCGTTGCGCTGCGTGACCTGCACGAGCGACGCGCCGTCCTGCTCCGGGCCGTTGTAGTCGTTGATCAGCGGGATCCCGACGCGCTCGGCGGCCTCGAGGAAGCGCTTGGTCAGCGGGCGCGGAGAGCGCTCGTCCATGACGTTGAGCGGGCCGCCGACCGCGTGGTGCTCGGAGGCGCCGCGCTCGTTGTGCTCGGCCTTGAGGAAGTAGGGGCGGACGTCGTCCCAGCCCCAGCCCGCGGCGCCCTCGCTCTCCCACAAGTCATAGTCCAACGGCCGGCCGCGGACGTAGAGCATGGCGTTCATCGAGCTCGACCCGCCGAGCGACTTGCCGCGCGGGATGTAGATCGAGCGGCCGTCGCAGTGGGGCTCGGGCTCGGTCGCGAAGTCCCAGTCCAACTTGGTGTGGAACTGCTTCGCGAAGCCCGCCGGGATCTTGATGTTCGGGCTGCGGTCCTTGCCGCCGGCCTCGACGAGCAGCACCCGCACCGAGGGGTCCTCCGTCAGGCGATTGGCGAGGACGCAGCCGGCTGAGCCGGCGCCGACGACGACGTAGTCCGCGTGGGGCATGGGCCCGATCGTCGTCTATGGCACCCGTCGGGCGCAAGTCACCGGTGTCTACCCCGCCGCCGCGGTGATCGCCGCGGCCTTGCCCCGGAGGTCGTACATGCCGCTGACGCTGGTCTGCGCGCCCACCTTTGCGACGATCGCCATGATCGTGGTGGAGCCGACGCGGCCGTCGTTGCCCATCCCGCCGCCGCTGCCGCCGGTCACGACGTAGCGGATCCGGCCGTCCTTCACGGCCTGCGCGAGCCAGGACGCGGAGACCTCGCTCTCGCGGCCGGAGAAGCCGCCGAGGCCGGCGACCCGCGCGCCGGACTGGATGATCGCCTCCGCCGCACCCTGCTGGGAGGAGACGCCGATGGTGCCGCCGGCGTGGGCCTTGGCGTAGGCGAGCGCGGCGGTGAGGTTGGTGGTGCCGCCGAACATGCCGCCGCCGGAGGCGCCTGCGCCGCCGGCGCCCGGGGCGTTGTTGGTGGCGTTGCCGCCGCCGCCGCCGAGCGAGAAGCCCGCGGGTGGGGCGACCTGGCCGTTGCCCGTGGCGCCGCCGGTGGGCGGCGCGCCGCCCTGCAGCTGCGGGGGCGCGCCCCCC
>JAOPZG010000623.1 GCA_025964215.1 Conexibacter sp. | reverse complement strand
GACAACGGCGTCGACCCGGGCGCGCCGCAGCTCGCGGGGCGCGTGCTGCCGGGGTGGGACGCGCTGAGCGGCGCACCGGTGAGCGACGACTGGGACGGGCACGGCACCGAGGCGGCGGGGCTCGCCGCGTCGGCCGGCCCGGGGATGCGCGGGATGTCGCCGGCGAGCCAGGTCCTGCCGATCCGGATCTACCCGGTGGGGTCGCGGACGGCGAGCGTCGATGCCGTTGTCAAGGGCATTGGGTTGGCGGTGGCGCATGGCGCCGGCGTTGTTGTCGTGGAAGGCTCGGCGCCTGTCGCCGGTACGCCGGACGCCGACGTGCGGCGGTTGACGAGCGCGGTCGACGCGGCCTTCGTCGCCGGCGTGCTCGTCGTCGCCGGCGCGGGCGACGACACGCTGAGCGATCCCACGCTGCCGGCGTCGCTCCCCCACGTGCTGGTCGCGGGCGCGGCGACGGCGACGCCCTCGCGCTCGGCCCAGGTGAACACGGGGCCGTGGCTCGACCTGCTCGTGCCGGCGGAGGGCGTGGAGGGACCGCTGCCCTTGGGCTTGTGCGCGGCGGGCTTCGGGTTCTCGACGGGGACGTCGTTCGCGGCGCCGTCGCTCGGCGGCGCGGTGGCGCTGGTCGCGGCGCAGCGCCCGGCGCTGACGACGCAGCAGCTCTTCGAGGTGATCCGGCGCGCCGGGACCGACGTCGGCAACGCGGGGCGCGACGACGACAGCGGCTTCGGCGTGCTCTCCGTCGGCAGCGCGCTGACCGCGGCGCCCCAGGCCAAGGACACCTCACCGGAGATCGACGACGATCCGTTCTGGGTGCGCCGCAGCGCCTTCGCACGCTCCCACCCGCAGCTCCTGACCAAGGCGAAGCTGCGCTTCAAGGCCACGGGCAGCGTGAGCCCGGCGAAGGACCCCGCCGACGTCTACCGGGTGTCGCTGAGCAAGCGCGAGCGGCTGGTGGTGAGCGTCAGCGCCGCGGACCCGAACGCGCTGCTCGAGCTCGCGATCCTCGATCCCCGCGTCGCGGACTTCGACGTCAGCGACGGGGTCGACGAGTACGCGCTGGTCGCCACCGGCGGGCTCTCGAGCGACCCGCAGCTGAAGCTCACGGCCGCGCGCAGCGGGACCTACTACCTCGCGGTCGAGGCGGCGGAGGCCGTGAACCCGGACGACCCGACGGCGATGGCCGCGGATCTCGAGCCCTACACGGTGAGCGCGTACAAGCAGCGCAAGAAGGCGAAGAAGCGGTAGCCGTCGTCGTCCCGGCGGCCATCCGCATCGGCCGCCGGGACGCTGACGTGGCGCTGGTCCCGACCATCGCTCGGGAGCGCTGCCGCGACCCGGGACGGCGCGCGCGCTGCGATGCAGGGCACATCCCGGGGACCTCCGACGCGTGATCCGGCCGCGTTCCACCACGTCGAAGCTGTCGTCCAGACGCTACGCAACGACACCGCTCCCGTGGGGATTTGGCCCCTGCCAAACCGGCAAGTTCTGGTCACGCGGCCGGGGCTGGGACGTCTGAATGGAGTGCGGGACCTCCTACGAGATGACGGAGAGGGCGCACGGGGCGCCCTCTCCGCGCGCTGCGCCGCGCCCTACGCCGACGCTGCGCTCGGCCTGCGGCCCGTGGCCAGGAACAGGCTCACGGCCTCGGTGCGATTCGCCGCGCCGAGCTTGCGGAGGATGTGGCGGACGTGGGACTTCACGGTCGCCTGGGAGATGACGAGGGCCGTGCCGATCGCGGCGTTCGAGGCGCCCTCGGACATCAGGTGCAGCACCTCGACCTCGCGGGCGGTCAGCGTCGCGAGGCGGCCCGGCGCGCCGGTGAGCTCGCCCTCGAGCTCCGCGGCGGCGGCGAGGCCCGGATCCGTGGTGGCCGGTGCTTCCCCGGCCCCCGCCTCATCGTCCCGCACCGCGCGGCGCAGGCCGCGGCCGGTGATGTCGTCCATCGCCCAGCCGATGCCGGTGGCGAAGGTCCAGAGCAGCTCGCGGTCGAGCTCGTCGAGCTCGCGCTTGTTGCCGAAGTGGTCGGCGTGCAGGAGGCCGACGGTGTGGCCGTCGCGGACGATCGGCGCCACGACGTACGCGGAGGTGCGCGCGACGTGCGTCAGGGGACGGAAGAGCCCGGTCGCCGTCTGCGTGTCGCGGACCAGGACCGGCATCTGGCGGACGACGGCCTCGTGCTCGGGCGCGCAGCGATCCAACCGGGGGCGGACGGCGCGGGCCAGCCGCGCGAAGTCGGCGGCCATGATCGGGTCGGCCTCGAAGCTGACGCTCGCGAAGCTCACGCGATCGCCGCGGATGTGCGACAGCATCGCCCGCTCGAAGCCCACGGCGCGACAGGCCTCGCGCGGCGCGGCCGAGACGAGGCGCGCGACCGAGTCCAGGCTCGAGAGCCGCGTCATCGCGCGCTGCACCCCGCGCAGCCGGCGAGCGGCCTCCGCGACGGGACCGAGCGGACGGGTGAGCACATCCATGGCTGACAAGTTGACCCCAACTCCTCCCTAAGACGGAGGCGATCGTACCCCCGGTTCGGGTGGAAAAGCAAGACCCCAGAAAGTGGCGTGACGGATTGGCAGGCGCGGCTCGGCGCTCCGGAATCCCACTGGACGAACGTCCGGCATCGAACAGGGTCAAATGTGGCCATTCCCGCCCCAAATCACTCATCCGAAGTGCTGAGGGAGTCGAGAAGCAAGCCGTGGGCACGGACGCCCGCGCCCACGACTCCACGCCATGGACGGCCGTCGCTCCCCCATCCTCCTCGTCGCGCTGCTCGCGCTCGCGTTCGCCGCCGCGCCCGCCCGCGCCGACGACTCCCCCGCCACCCGCTGGCCGGCCGGCGGCAGCACGCTGCGCCTCGCGATGGGCATGGCGACCGAGCACTGGGGCATGGCGCCCTGCCGCGGCCGCGTCGCGCTGAGCTGGGCGAGCCTCGGCACCGGGACCAACGCGCAGTCCTCCTGGGCCAACGACGTCGACCCGTTCGCGCAGCCCTCGTCCAACGGCGAGTGCGAGGTCGCCCTGTCGCTCCAAGCCGGCTGGGACTGGCCGAAGCTCTGCACGGTCGTCATCCACGAGGTCGGCCACCTCACGGGCCACGACCACGTCGACGATCCCGACGAC
>JAOPZG010000562.1 GCA_025964215.1 Conexibacter sp. | reverse complement strand
GCGCCGTCCGCCGCGGCGGCGGCCAGCCGCTCGCTCGCCGCCTCCTGCAAGAGCCGCACCGGGTTCGCCCCGCACGCGACCCACCGCTCCGGATCGACCGCCGAGAAGACGTCCGGCCCATCCGGATCCCAGGACCAGGAGTAGTCGTAGGCGACCCGCGCGAGCACCTCCAACTCGGCGGGCACCCGGGAGGCGAGCCCGGCGATGGCGTGGTCGATGTCGCTGCGTCCGGCGTCGATCATTGGCCCTCGTCTACCCCTGTCTCCTCGGAAAACACGTGCTCCACGACCGGCGAACCATCCCGCGCACGGGCCGTTCGCGCAACTCGGCCGCCGGTGAGCCGTTTGCACCATCCATGAGACGTCCCCTGATGCTCGCCGCGCTGCTGAGTCTCACGCTCCTCTGCTCTGCCGCGTCGGCGGCCTCCGCCGCCGACCGCTGCCAGCGCCGTCCCGGCGAGCACCAGCTCGCCCGCTCTGCCCCGGCCGTCGTCGTCGTGCGCACGGTCCACGTCGCGGGGCACTTCCCGCGCCAGACCATTATCGGCTGCGCGCGCCAGAGCGGCCGCCGGCGCGTGCTGGACGTCCTTCAGCGTCGCTACGCCGACGACACGACCCGGCTCGTCGGGCTGCGCCTGGCCGGGACGCGCGTCGCGTACGTCCGGGGCTTCGACGTGCCCGATCTGCCCGCGCTCACCTCGGTCGTCGCCGACGACGCCGTCCACGGCGGCCGCCGGCACGACCTCGGCGCCCCGTGGCCGGACCTGTACGCGCGTATGAGTCCGCAGGGGGCCACGTCCTGGACGGTCGACGCCGGCGGCGACGTGGCGTGGACCACCGACGAGCGGGATACCGGCGACCGCCTCTACGTCTGGCGCGCCGGCCTGGGCCGCCGCCTCGTCGACGCTCGGGCCAGCCTCCAGAGCCCGGCGCTCGCCGATGGCCTCCTGCGCTGGCGGCGCAACGGACGCCTCCGCTCGGTCGACCTCGCGACGATCCCGGGCTCCGCCTGTCCGCAACGGGCGACGATCGGCACCCTCGACGTCGACCTGCGCGGCGGCGATCCCCTGGGCAGCGTCTGCCTGCGTTCCACGGGGCGGTCGGAGGAGAAGGGCGATGAGAACGTCGACACCCACCTGATGGACCTCAACGGCCCGTATCTCGTCTTCGACTGGTCGTACCACGCCTTCGCGGGCTCGTTCGTGAGCGACCTCCTCCACGGCCCCGACAGCGGCCTCGTCCCCGGCGAGACCGCGTTCCGCTGGGCGCCTGTCAACGACGCGGTGGTCGACAAGAACGGGTCCCTCGCCTGGCTGGACCCGGCCGGCGGCACGCGCACGCTCTGGGTCCGCGACGCAGACGGCACCCGCATGATCCCGGGCACTGGCACAGGCCGGCTCCTCCGCGACGCGTCGACCGTCACCTGGTCGGGCGGCGGTCCCACCGTCACCCTCGACCCCTAGGAGTTGTCCCAGCTCACGTCCGGCCGGCGCAGCCACGCCCGGACCTCGGCGGCGAGGACGATCGGCTCGCCGACGGAGGTGAAGCCCATCACGGGCAGCTCCTCGCGGGCGATGGCGCGGGCCAGCCAGGCCTCCTCGACGTCGAGCCAGGCGGCCACGTCGCACGGACGCAGGAGCGCGTCGTCGGGCGGGCCGCCGGCGGTCACTCCGGGGCCGGCTCCGGCACCGAGTCGACCACGCGCGGCACGGCGGCGAGCCGCTCGTGCAGGCGCTCGCGCAGCTCGTCGGGTGGGACCTCGACGGTCGCGCGACGGCGGCGGGCGACGACGACGCCGGTGGCGGCGACGCCCGCCAGGCCGGCCAGTCCGACGAGCTTCCAGCGATTGGGCATCAGTCCGTAGGTTAGGGGCGGTGAGCCCGACCGTGTTGCCCCTGGAGGACGCCATCGCCACCGCGGCGACCGGCGACATCTGGCTCTTCCGCGGGCGCTCCCTCGCCGACCGGGCGATCCAGACCGTCACCAACAGCCCCGTCAACCACGTCGGGATGGCGGTCGCGATCGACGACCTGCCGCCGCTGCTCTGGCACGCGGAGCTCGGGAAGTCGCTGCCGGACGTGTGGACCGGCCAGCGCCAGCGCGGCGTCCAGCTCCACCCGCTGCGCGACGCGGTGACGACCTGGAACACGAGGTACGGCCAGCGCGCGTGGGTCCGCCAGCTCGTCGGCGCCGTCGGCAGGGAGCACGAGGACCGGCTGATGGAGACGATCGCGCACTTCGACGGCCGCGCGTTCCCCACGACGCCGGGGCTGCTGCGCCACTGGCTCGCCGGCCGCGTCCGCCGCCGCGACACGGCGCTCGAGACGATCTACTGCGCCGAGCTCGTCGCGACGACCTACCAGGCGATGGGCCTGCTGCCGCGCCACCGCCCGGCGTCCTACTACGACCCCGGGAAGTTCTGGAGCGGCGACCACATCGACATGGTCGCCCCGTTCGCGCTGACCGGCGAGATCCCGGTCGCCTGATGGCCGCCGCGCGCAACCTCGTCAACCTGAAGTCCGTCGGCAAGGGCTACGGCTCCCGCTCGGTCCTGCACGACGTCACGCTCGGCGTCAGCGCGGGCGACCGGATCGGCGTGGTCGGCCGCAACGGCGACGGCAAGTCGACGCTGCTCGCGCTGATCTCCGGCGCCGAGGAGGCCGACGCCGGCCAGGTCACGCGCGCGGGAGACCTCCAACTCGGGATCCTCGGCCAGGGCGACGAGCTCGACGAGTCCCAGACGATCCGCGCCGAGCTCGTCGGCGGCCGCGCCGACCACGAGTGGGCCGCCGACGCGCGCTTCCGCTCGGTCCTCGACGGCCTGCTCGGCGGCGTCGACGTCACGCGCTTCCCGCAGGGCCTCGACACGATCATCGCGCCGCTGAGCGGCGGTGAGCGGCGCCGGATCGCGCTGGCCAAGACGCTGCTCGACAACCCCGAGCTGCTGCTCCTCGACGAGCCCACGAACCACCTTGACGTGGAAGGCGTCGACTGGCTCGCGCAGCACCTCGCCGCGCGCCGCGGGACGCTGCTGGTCGTCACGCACGACCGCTGGTTCCTGGACGCGGTCTGCACCGCGACATGGGAGGTCAGCGACGAGACCGTCCACCAGTACGAGGGCGGATACGCGGCCTACGTCCTGGCGCGGGCCGAGCGCGACCGGCAGGCCAGCGCGCGCGAGGATCGCCGCCAGCAGCTGATGCGCAAGGAGCTCGCGTGGCTGCGGCGCGGGCCGCCGACGCGGACGTCGAAGCCGAAGTTCCGGATCGAGGCGGCCAACGCGCTGATCGCCGACGAGCCGGTCGCGCGCGACAGCGCCGAGCTGCTGCGCTTCGCGGGGCGGCGGCTGGGCGGAAAGGTGCTCGACGCGGAGGACATCTCCCTGTCCTACGGCGAGCGTCCCGTGCTGCGGCACGTCACGTGGCGGCTCGGTCCGGGCGACCGCGTCGCGCTCGTCGGCGTCAACGGCTCGGGCAAGACGTCGTTGATGAACATCTTGGACGGGACGCTCGCGCCGAGCGGCGGGACGGTCGACCGCGGCCAGACCGTGCGGGTCGCGCATCTCTCGCAGGACACCGCGGAGATCCCGGGGCATCTGCGGGTCCTCGAGTCGTTGGAGCAGGTGCGGGGCCGCGCGACGCTCGCCGACGGCCAGGAGATCACCGCGGCGCTGCTCGTGGACCGCTTCGGCTTCCGCGGCGACCGCGCCCGGACGTTGGTGAAGGACTTGAGCGGCGGCGAGCGCCGGCGCCTGCAGCTGATGCGGTTGTTGATGGACGAGCCCAACGTCCTGCTGCTGGACGAGCCGACCAACGACCTGGACATCGACACGCTCACCGCGCTGGAGGACCTCCTCGACGGCTGGCCCGGGACGCTGGTCGTGGTGAGCCACGACCGCTACTTCGTGGAGCGGGTCTGCGACAACGTGTACGCCTTGATGGGCGACGGCGCGATCCGGCACCTGCCCGGCGGGATCGACCAGTACCTGGAGCTGCGGCACGCGGCGGAGGCGCGCGCGGCGAGCGAGCCGGTGAGCGAGAAGGCCGCCCCGCCGCCCTCCAACGCCGTCCTGCGCGCCGCCCGCAAGGAGCTCGCGCGCCTGGAGCGCGCGCTCGACAAGCTCACCGCGCGCGAGGCGCAGCTGCACGAGGAGATGGCCTGCGCGGCGACCGACCACGGGCGCCTGCGCGAGCTCGACGCGGAGCTGCGCGCGCTCGTCGAGGAGCGCGAGGCGCTCGAGGGCGCGTGGCTCGACGCCTCGGAGGCGCTGGAGGCCTGAGCTAGCGGCCGAGCGTGCGCTCGAGCTCGTGCGCCGCGCGCGGCAGCGTCCCGAGCAGCCCGCGCGTCTCGGAGATCCCGGCGCGGACCTCGGCGTCGCCGACCTCGACCGGGAGCATCGAGTCCTGGAGCTCGCCGAGCTCGGCGTCGGCGCGCTGGATCGCCTCGACCGCGTGGTCGATGTGGCCGCGCGCGCCGGAGGCGTGGCCCGCGGAGCCGACCGCGAACGAGCGCGGCGGGAAGCGGTGGCGCTCGGCGAACTCCCCGTACGTGCGCTTGGCGCGACCGGACGCGGCCTGCGCCGGGCGGAAGAGCAGCTCCTCCAAGCGGTCGGCCGTCTGGTCGTCGAGCAGCTCGTAGGCCTCGCCGAGCATGGCGATCGCCATCCCGATCGCCTCGGTCGCGCTGCCGAGCTCGTCCAGGAGCTGCTGCCGGCCCTCCGCGTTGGTGTACGCCATGGGCCGCAGCGTAGCCCCGTCGCGCTCAGCCCGCGTAGGTGTTCAGCGCGCCGCCGTCGACCGCGAGCGTCGCGCCGTGCACGAACGCCGCGTCGTCGCTCGCCAGGAACGCCACGGCCTTCGCGATGTCCTCCGGCGTGCCGAGCCGGCCCGCGGGCGTGCGGGCGACCATCGCGTCGAGGATCTCGCGGTGGCCGCCGTTGCCCTCGGTCAGCGTGACGCCCGGCGAGACCGTGTTGACGCGCACGCCGGCCGCGCCGTACTCGGCCGCCCAGCTGCGCGAGAGCTGCTCGAGCGTGGCCTTCGTCGCGCCGTAGAGCGCGCCGCCGCCGAGGCCGATCGCGGCGATCCACGAGCCGATGTTGACGATCGCGCCCTCGCCGCGGGCGGCCATCGCCGGCGCGATCGTGGCGACCAGGGCATGCGGCGCGCGGATGTTCACGGCGAGCAGCGCCTCGATCGAGGCGTCGTCGAGATCGGCCGTCGGGCCGCTCGGGTAGACGCCGGCGTTGTTGACGAGGATGTCGACGCGCCCGCCGAGGACGCGCGTCGCCTCCTCGGCCAGCGCGCGGGCGGCGGCGCCCGAGGCGCCGATGTCGGCGGCCACGAAGTCGGCGCGGCCGCCGGTGGCGACGATCGCGTCCACCACCTCCGCCCCGCGCCCGGCGTCGCGGCCGGAGACGGCGACGTGCGCGCCCTCCGCCGCCAGCGCCTTGGCGATCGCGCGGCCGATGCCGCTGGTCGAGCCGGTCACGAGCGCCGTGCGGCCGTTCAGTCGATTGGACTCCATGGTCCAGACCGTAGCGCACGAGTGGACCTGTCGGTCCAGTATCGTGGATCCCCGTCATGTCGACGCTCACCGCCAAGGGCCAGGCCACCCGCGACCGGATCGTCGAGGCGACGGCCGATCGGATCCTCGCCGCGGGCATCGGCGCGACGAGCCTCGACGACGTCCGCGCCGACACCACGACGAGCAAGAGCCAGCTCTTCCACTACTTCCCCGGGGGCAAGGCCGAGCTGGTCCGCGCGGTCGTCGCGCTCCAGGGCGAGCGCGTCCTCGACGCGCAGCGCCCGGCGCTCGCGGCCCTCGACTCGCTGGAGGCGTGGGAGGCGTGGCGCGCGGCGCTGCTCGCCCACTACGCCGCGCAGCACGGCTGGGGCTGCCCGATCGGCTCGCTCGCCGCCGAGGCGGCCGGGACCGACGCGGAGCTCGCGGAGCAGATCGACGACTACCTGCGCACCTGGCGCGGCGAGCTCCAGGCCGGGCTGGAGCGGATGGCCGCGGCGGGGAAGCTGCGCGACGACGCGCCGCCGCCCGAGCGCCTGGCAGCCGCGCTCTTCGCCCAGCTCCAGGGCGGGCTGCTGCTGACGCGCACCGAGCAGGCGCTCTGGCCGCTGGAGGCCGCGCTCGACGGCGCGCTCGTGCAGCTGCGCGCCGCGCTAGCGTCCTGAGCCATGAGCAAGCGCGGCGACATGGTGTGGTCGAGCGCCGACGGCGACCTGCGCAAGGCGCGGGATCCGAAGACGGTCACGCGCATGACCTCCGGGCCGGTCAAGGTGCGGCGCGAGACCGCGGGGCGCAAGGGCAAGACGGTCACGACGGTCTTCAACCTGCCCTTGAACGACCATGACATCCGCGATCTCGCCGGCCGGCTGAAGAAGCGCTGCGGCGTCGGCGGCTCGGCCAAGGAGGGCGTCATCGAGATCCAGGGCGACCACCGCGACACCGTCCTCGCCGTGCTCCGCGCCGAGGGCTTCGAGGCGGTCCTCGCCGGCGGCTGAGCGCGCCGGATCGGCAGGGCCGGGAGCGCGCCGCGCGGCGCCTGCGGCTACCGTCCCCGCCATGGCCCCCAACGAGAAGCCCCAGGTCGAGGTCCCCAGCGACACGGCGCCGTCCTACGTCCTCGAGATCGACGACATCGAGGTCGGCGACGGCGACGAGGCCGCGTCCGGCCACATCGTCGAAGTGCATTATGTCGGCGTGTCGTGGAAGGACGGCAAGCAGTTCGACGCCTCGTGGGATCGGGGCGACACCTTCAAGTTCGGCCTCGGCAAGGGCCAGGTCATCGCCGGCTGGGACCAGGGCGTGGCCGGGATGAAGGTCGGCGGCCGCCGCCGGATCACGATCCCGCCGGCCCTGGCCTACGGCAAGCGCGGCGCCGGCGGCGTCATCGGTCCCGACGAGACGCTCGTCTTCGTCGTGGACCTCGTCGGGCTGCGCTAGGCGCCCCCTCCGCCGTGACCCGCCGCCGATCACTGCACGTCGTAGGGGTGATCGCGGCGGTCGCGGGGCTGGTCGCGTGCTGCCTGCTCGTGCACCCGGTGCGCGAGGCGCTCGGGCACGCGGCCTCGGGCGACACGACGGCGCTGCGCGACCAGCTGCGCGGGACCGGCGCCGGCGGCGTGCTGCTGTTGTACGCCTTGATGTTCGCCCACGCGGTCGTGCCGTTCCCGGCCGAGATCACCAACCTGGTCGCGGGCTTCGCGTACGGGATCCCCGGCGGGCTGGCGATCTGCGTGACCGGCTGGTTCGTCTCGGCGCTCGGGACCTACGCGGTCGGCCGGCTCGCCGGGCGGCCGCTGATCGAGCGCCTCGCCGGCGCGCGCAGGATCGCCGCCGCC
>JAOPZG010000558.1 GCA_025964215.1 Conexibacter sp. | reverse complement strand
CGCTTGTCGTCGAGCCCGGGGCGGACGCGCGCCGCGCGCGCCGCCAGCAGCGCGGCTCGGGTCCGAAGACGCTGCGCGGACGGCGGCTCCGGCCCGCGCCCCGTCAGCACGTTCCACCCCGGCTGCGGGTGGTGCGGGTCCACGAAGTTCCCCTCCGCGCGCACGCCGAGCCACGCGACCGCCGCGTCGGCGTCCGCGGCGCCGACCGCCGTACGCAGCTCCTCCAGCGTCCACACGTAGAACTTGCCCTCGACGCCCTCGGAGTCCGCGTCCAGCGCGCTGAGGAACCCACCTTCGGCACCCCGCAGCTCGCGCGCCACGAAGTCCAGCGTCTCCTCGCACACGCGCCGGAACGCCGGATCGCCCGTCATCAGCCACCCGTGCAGGTAGGCCCGCGCGAGCAGCGCGTTGTCATACAACATCTTCTCGAAGTGCGGGACCGTCCAGGTCGTGTCGACCGCGTAGCGCGCGAAGCCGCCGCCGATCTGGTCGTACATCCCGCCGGCGGCCATCGCCCGCAGCGTCGCGCCGGCCATGTCGCCCGCCTTGGGCGCCCACGACCCGCCGCGCGCGGCCTGCGACCACAACAACAACAGCGCGGAGGACGGCGGGAACTTCGGCGCGCCGCCGAAGCCACCGTCGACGCCGTCGAACGACGCGCGCAGGTTGCGCACCGCGTCGTCCAGCGGCTCCGTCCCCAGCACCACGCCGTCGACCGCCCGCAGCGAGGCCGAGGACGCCAGCCGCTCCGCCATCCGCGCCCCCTGCGCGACGATCTCCTCGCGCCGCTCCGCCCACGCCTCCGCGACCGCCTCGAGCACCGCAGGCCACGCCGGCATCCCCTGGCGCGGCTGCGGCGGGAAGTACGTCCCGCCGTAGAACGGCACCTGGTCGGGCGTGAGGAAGACGTTCAGCGGCCAGCCGCCGTGGCCGGTCATCATCTGCACCGCCTCCATGGCGATGGCGTCGACGTCCGGCCGCTCCTCGCGGTCGACCTTCACGCAGACGAAGTTGTCGTTCATGACCTGCGCGACCGCAGGATCCTCGAACGACTCGCGCTCCATGACGTGGCACCAGTGGCACGCCGAGTAGCCGATCGAGACCAGCAGCGGCCGGTCGCTCTCACGCGCGAGCGCCAGCGCGTCCGGCCCCCACGGGCGCCAGTCGACCGGGTTCTCGCGATGCTGGAGGAGGTACGGGGAGCTCTCGTGCGCCAGGGCGTTCGCCATCGCGCCGAGGCTACTCAGCTCAGAGCAGGGTCACGGCGTAGTTGCCCGCGTCGGTGTCATGGACCACGACGTTGACCGGCGCGGCCAAGGCCCATGTCCGGATCGCGGCACGGGTCTCCGGGTCGACGGGCCGTGCGAGGTCGATCTGCACGGCGTTGCGCTCGGCGTCGGCGCTGTCCTGCACGAGCGCGTCGTCCTCCAGCTGCGACCAGCGCTGCTCGAACGCGGTCTGGACGTCGCCGAGCTCCCGCCACGTCGACCGGACCGCGTTGAAGCGCACGTAGGGCGTCAGGCGGCGACGAGCGATCAAGGCGCGCGCCGCCGCCACGCCGGCAGCCTCGCTCGGCACGACCGCGAAGTGCAACCGCCCGCCGTCGCAGGGGTCATACCAGCCCGAGCCCCAGCGATAGTGGAAGATCTTGCGCAACCCCTCTGACGGATCCCCGAGCCTGTCGATGACGCCCTGGAGATGGATCTGGGCCTTCGTCAGGTCGCGATGGCAGATCCGGGTGGGCGCGCGGGGCAGGTGCAGCTCCTGGCGTTCGGCGGTCGTCCAACCGATGTCCGGGTCGAAGATGGACTTGGCGGCGGCAGGCGTGACGCCGCACCCGCCAAGCACCAAGACCGCGAGGGGGATCGCGAGCCGGCGCATCCTCGTCGGGTGCCCGGCGGCTACCGCCGCGCCAGCAGCGGCAGCCGGGCCAGGGCCTGCTCGACCGTCGGCGGCGACGAGCGCACCGACGACGCGGCGCCGATCGTGACCTTCTTGCCCCCGAGCGTGCCGTGGACGGCGCCCGCGGCGCTGATCGTCAGCTTGCCGCTCAGCGCGCCGCCGCCGCGGATCGTGATCGTCGCGCTGCGGCTCGCGGTGACCTTGCCGCTCACGTTCACGCCGGGCACGTACTGGTAGTGGTTGAGCTTGAAGCTGCCGTCGCGATTGACGGTGGCGTTGCCCGCGCGCAGGCCGCCGACGTGCTTGGGGATCGCGCTCAGGGCGAGCGCGTCGCCGATGATCTGGCGGGCCGCGTCGGTCACCGTCGCGGCGGCCGCGATCACGGTCCGGCGGGACGTGCTGCTGGCCTTGATCGCGCCGATGCTGGTCGGCGGGCGGCGCGTCGGCGAGTAGGGGTTGCTCGTCACCGCGCACGCGCCGGGGACGCCGCCGGCGAAGAACGTCGCGAGCGCGCCCTTGGTGCAGGAGCTGTCCTTCGAGGCGTCGCTGCTGACCGTCGAGTGGCCGGTGAACGGCACCTCGACGACGGCGGCGCCGGGGATCCGCTGCGCGATCTGCGCGGCGTCCTCGTACGGCGTGCGGAGGTCCATCTGGCCGTCGAGCACGAGCGTGCGGACCGGCGGCAGCGGCGCGCTCGCGGCCGGCTGGGGCGAGGCGTCGGGCCAGCCGAGGCAGAGCGGGATCGGGCCGCCCTGGACGGCGGCGGCGGGGGAGAACGGGCCGAGCTGGGCCTTCGGGATCGCCTGGGCGGCGGTCGTGATCTCCTGGTAGCGCTGCTCGGCGGTGGCCGCGCGGGTCCAGGCGAACGGCGCCTCCTCGCACGTGGTGGCGAGGAAGAGCGCGTCGCTGTCGCCGTTGGCAGCGTCGCTCTGGTGACGCAGCTGGAGGCCGGTGGTGAGGCCCTCGGAGCGCACGGCGAGCCGCAGCAGCGGCGAGCCGTCGCCGCGCAGGGCGGCGCGCATCGAGCCGGGCAGCTCGGCGCGCAGCGTCGGGTTCAGGTCGCCCGCGAGGAGGATCGAGAGCAGGTCGCTCTGGCCCATCGACAGGCGCGTGCGCTTGCCGGTGGAGAGGACGACCTTGCCGCGCAGCGCGCTCTTGCGCAGCTTGGCGGCGAGGCTCGAGAGGTCGCGCGTGACGTTGTCGGTCGCGCCGCTGCACGCGCTGCCGGCGCAGAGGTCGCGCAGGACGCGCGGGGCGTCGGTGAGCGTCGAGCGCTGGAACGGGTCCGGGCCCTCCGGCAGGACGACGCTGTCGAGCACGAGCGCCTCGACGTTGTTGGGGTAGGCGGCCGCGTAGTCCTCGGCGACCTTCGTGCCGTAGCTGACGCCGAAGAGCACCAACTTGTCGTAGCCGCCGGCGACGCGCAGCGCCTCGATGTCGGCGACGGTGTCGGCGGTGCGGTAGGAGCCGCGCGCCGCGCCGAGCTCGCTCGCGCAGCCCTCGGCGAGCTTGACGATCGAGCCGCGCTCGCTCAGCGACTTGCAGCTCAGCGAGCCGGAGGCGCCCGTCCCGCGCTGGTCGAAGAGCAGCAGGTCGCGCGTGGCGATCGCCGGCTGCAGGACCTCGGTGAAGGTCTGGGCGAGCGGGAGCGCCGCCTGGCCGGGGCCGCCGGCCAGCGGGACGACCGCGACCTTGCTCGGGTTCGACGCCGCCGCGACGCGCTGGACCGAGAGGTTGACCGTGCCCGGGACCGCGCCGGTGCGATCGAGCGGGACGGGGACCGTCGCGCACTGGAAGCCCGCGGTCGGGCAGGCCGCCCACGGGATGTCCGCCGAGGCCGTCGCGGCGCCGAGTCCACCGGTGAGGACGGCGCCGGCGGCGAGCAGGAGGGCGGAGAGCTGGAGGCGGCGGGCGAGCATGAGGCGCGGACGGTAGCGTCCAGGGACAAGCCGCGTCGAAGGAGAACCGTCACCCGTGTCAGCCGAGCGCCAGCCGATCACCGCCGAGGACGCGCCCGCCGCCGTCGGCCCCTACAGCCACGCGGTGCGCTCCGGCGGCTTCCTCTTCCTCTCCGGCCAGACGCCGCTCGACCCGGCGACCGGCGCGCTGGTCGAGGGCGACGTCGGCGAGCAGACGCGGCAGTGCCTGCGAAACCTGACGACGGTCTGCGCGGCCGCGGGCGCCTCGCTGGGCGACGCGGTCCGCTGCGGGATCTTCGTCACCGACATGGCGAGCTTCGGCGCCGTCAACGAGGCGTACGCGGAGTTCTTCCCGGACGCGCCTCCCGCGCGCTCGACCGTCGGCGTTGCGGCGCTGCCGGTCGGCGCGCAGGTCGAGATCGACGCCATCGTCGCGCTGGGCGACTGAGGCCGCGATGGCGACGACCGGCGCGTCGGCGGTCACCGCGGAGGACGTCGTCGCGGCCCAGGAGGCGATCGGCGACGTCGCGCGCCACACGCCGGTCCTGGTCTCCTCGACGCTCAGCGAGCGCTGCGGCGGCCATGTGGTGCTCAAGGCCGAGTCGCTGCAGCGGACCGGCGCGTTCAAGATCCGCGGCGCGCTGAGCAAGCTGCACGCGCTCGGCGAGGGCTGCGCGCGCGGCGTCGTCTGCGGGAGCGCGGGCAACCACGCGCAGGCGCTCGCGCTGGCCGCGCAGATCCGCGGCGTGCCGTGCGAGGTCTTCATGCCGGAGGGCGCGCCGATCGCGAAGGTCGAGGCGACGGCCGCGCTCGGCGCCCGCGTCGTCATCGGCGGCGGCTCGGTCGACGACTGCCTCATCTTGGCGCGTGCGCGCGCGGAAGAGGCCGGGATGGCGTTCGTGCACCCGTTCGACGACCCGGACGTCGTCGCCGGCCAGGGCACGCTCGGGCTCGAGCTGCTCGCGGACATCCCGGACCTCGCGACCGTCGTCGTGCCGGTCGGAGGCGGCGGGCTGGCGAGCGGCGTGGCGATCGCGGTGAAGTCGGCGCGGCCGG
Source organism: Conexibacter sp. (assembly GCA_025964215.1). Taxonomy (GTDB): domain Bacteria; phylum Actinomycetota; class Thermoleophilia; order Solirubrobacterales; family Solirubrobacteraceae; genus Baekduia. Next base: position 2,020 of record JAOPZG010000558.1, on the reverse strand, counting down.
ACGTGCGCGTGGTCGGCGTGCAGGTCGAGACCGTCGCGGCGTTCCCGGCGTCCTTGAAGGCGGGCCGGCCGATCGGGGTGGGGGCGGGGCTGACGATCGCCGACGGGATCGCGGTCAAGCGCCCCGGCGACCTCACGCTGGCGCTGATCGACCGCTGGCTCGACGACATGGTGGTCGTGGGCGAGGACGTCGTGGCCGACGCGATGGTGCTGTTGATGGAGAAGGCGAAGCTCGTGGTCGAGGGCGCCGGCGCGGTCGGCGTGGCGGCGCTGCTCGGCGGCCAGGTCGTGCCGGCCGAGGTCGGGACGACGTGCGTGGTCCTGAGCGGCGGGAACGTCGACGCCGGCCTGCTGGCGACGATCGCGCGTCGCCACGAGACCAAGGCCGGGCGCCGCATGGTCCTGCTCACCCGCGTCCCGGACCGCCCGGGCGCGCTGGCGAAGCTGCTCGACAGCGTCGCGGAGACCGGCGCGAACATCGTCGAGGTCTCGCACCTGCGCGAGGGGATCGGCCTGCACGTCCGCGAGACGGGCGTCCAGCTGACGATCGAGACGCGCTCGCGCGAGCACGCCGACGCGGTCGTGGGCGCGGTGCGCGAGGCCGGCTACGGCGTCTCGCGGTACCCGGACGCGCACTGATCGCGGTTTCGCGCTCGTAGCGGGCAGGCTCCCGCGCGTCCGCCGCACGGTGTGCTTGCATCCTGCGGCTTATGTCTCAGGTCGACAAGCTCCAGGACGCCGAAGAACACGTCGCGCAGATGCGCGAGGACGCCGCGAAGTCGGCGCGCGAGGAGGCGACGGCGGACCTCCGGAAGGCGCCGATGGCCGACACCGCGAGCAAGGCGCACTCCTCGATCACCGCGCCGCTCGCGCAGGTCCGCACGATGGTCAACATGCGGACGGGCACGCTGCCGGACCTCCACGAGCTGGCCGTGTCGATCAAGGAGACCGGGCTGCTGCACCCGCCGCTGGTGCGCGCCACGGGCGAGGACGACGTCCCGTACGAGCTGCTCGCCGGCCGCCGCCGCTTCGGCGCGATGACGCTGCTCGACGCGGCCGAGGGCGCGCGCAAGGACTGGCGCTTCACGCTCGTGGACGGCATCTCCAAGCGCGAGGCGCTGACGATGCAGTTCGCCGAGAACTTCCACCAGTCCAAGCCGGAGCCGGTCCAGTTCGCGCGCGCCGCGCGGGCGATCATGGCCGAGGACCCGTCGCTGACCGCCGCCGAGGTCTCGCGGCTGGTCGGCGCGCCGCTGGCCTGGACGCGCAAGTCGCTGAAGCTCCTCGACCTGCCCGAGGCGGTCGTCAAGCGCGTCGAGGAGGGCGACCTATCCTTCACGGTCGCCGACGTCGTCCGCCGCGGCATCGCCCGCGGGGACGTCAGCGCCGAGGAGGCGACCGACCTCGTCGAGCAGCACACCAAGGGCGAGATCACCGGCGGCGCCCTGAAGCTCGGCGTCGGCTACGTGCCGCCCAAGCCCAAGGACTACGAGGAGCAGTCGCGCAAGCTCGACGAGGCGCGCTGGGCCGCGAACCGCGAGGACGGCCTGGGTCGCGACGCCGACGCCGAGCAGCGCGACTGGGAGGCCTCCGGCGGCGCCGAGCGCCCGGTCGCCGAGTCCCGCGCCCCGCGCATCGTCGCGTCCTTCGGACCGGACCGCGACGGCGAGGAGCCCGAGCCCGTCGAGGTCGCCGTCGAGGACCTCGACGCCTACATCCTGGGCCTCGTCCTCTCCCGCGTCGCCACCGCCGAGCACCGCTCCCACCTCGGGGTCGAGGGCGGCCACGAGGCCACGCAGGAGTACGCCTTCAACCTCCACCCCGACCGCCGCCTCACCGTCCTGCGCGCCCTCTCCGCCGAGATCCTCGGAAGCGATCCGCTGCCGCCGAAGGCGCTGCGGGCGCTGCTGCCGGCCTAGGCACGCGCGCCCCGCCCGTCGCCTACGTCGGCGGCACGATCCGCAGCACCGACGGCGGCCGCGGCGCGTCCTTCGCCAGCCGCTGCGGATCGTCGGGCTGCG
>JAOPZG010000544.1 GCA_025964215.1 Conexibacter sp. | reverse complement strand
CCGACCACCTCGCCTTCGGCTACATCGGCCGCCCCGAGCGCGCCAGCCCGGGCGAGGGCTACCCGGCCGCCCACACCGCCGAGCAGAACCGCATCCTGCGGACCGCGCTCGACCTGTCGGTGCCGGTGAGCATGTACCCCATCAAGACGCCGGGCGAGCGGTAGGCCCTGAGCGCCCCGCGCTTCGACGCCGCCGAGCGGCGCGCCCGACTGGGGGTGCGCCACCGGCTGGCCGTCGGCGCGCGGGCCGCGTGCGTCGAGGAGATCGCGGCCAGCGTGGTCGCGATCCACTCGACGGATCCGGTGTCGGTGGTCGTGGGATCGTGGGCCCGGCTGGCGGATCGTGGTGCTGTGGCGGGCGAGATCGAACGCGCCTTGTACGAGGAGCGGACGCTGCTGCGGCTGCTGGCGATGCGGCGGACGATGTTCGTCGTGGATCGGGACGTCGCCCCGGTCGTGCACGCGGCGTGCTCGCTGACGGTGTCGGCGCGCGAGCGGGCGAAGCTGTTGAAGTTCATGGAGGAGAGCGATGTCGGGGGCGTGCGCCGGAGCGCGTGGCTCGCGAAGGCGGAGGCCGCGGCGCTGGAGGCGCTGCATCTTGGGGGCGAGCTGACGGCGACGGAGCTGGCCGCGTGCGATCCTCGGCTGGGCGCGGAGCTGGTGCTGAGCCGCGGCAAGAAGTACGAGGGGCGCGTGAAGCTGGCGAGCCGCGTGTTGTTGGTGCTGTCGGCCGAGGGGCGCGTCGTGCGGACCCGGCCGCGCGGCGGCTGGGCGTCGACGCAGTTCCGCTGGGCGGCGTTCGACGACTGGGCGGGCGCGGCGCTGGAGGAGCTCGATGCCGTCGAGGCCGAGCGGTCGCTGGCGTTGCTCTGGCTGCGGGCGTACGGGCCGGCGAGTCCGGAGGACCTGCGGTGGTGGGCGGGCTGGACGCTCGGGCAGACGCGCCGTGCGCTGTCGTCGGAGGCGGTAGTCGCGTGCACGTTGGAGGACGGCTCCGACGGCGTCGTGCTGGCCGACGACGTGTCCTCGGTCGGCGAGGTTGACCCATGGGTCGCCCTGCTGCCGGCCCTCGACCCCACGCCTATGGGCTGGAAGCGCCGCGACTGGTACCTCGGGGCGCACGCCGAGCGCGTCTTCGACGTCAACGGCAACGTCGCCCCGACGGTCTGGTGCGACGGCCGCATCTGCGGGGCGTGGACACGCAGGGCCGACGGTGAAGTGGCCTTCGCGTTGTTGGAGGACATCGGCGCCGAGGCGCACGCCGCGGTGGAGGCCGAGGCCGCCGCGCTCTCGCCCCGCCTCGGCGACGCCACCCTCGCACCCCGCGCCCGCGGCTACGCGCCGCTGGAGCGCAAGCTGCTTGAGTAGCGCCGATGGCCGACACGATCCTCCACATCACCACCGACGCCGGCTGGGCGGCGGCACAGGCCGCGGGTTCGCTCACGACACCATCGCTCGCCGACGAGGGCTTCATCCACTGCTCGACCTTCGCGCAGCTCGAGGCCACGGCGAACCGCATCTTCCGCGGCAGCGGCGACCTGCTGCTGCTGGAGCTCGACGTCGCTGCGTTGACCGCGCCCTTGAAATGGGAGCGCGCGACGGACGTCGGGGACGAGTTCCCGCACATCTACGGGCCGCTCAATGTGGACGCCGTCGTCGGGACGCGGGCGCTGCCGGAGGGTCCCGACGGCTACGTGTTCGTGGCCTAGAGGTCTGGGGCGCCCAGCTCGGGCGTTGAACGGCGTGCGTTGCGCGGTCCGTCGTCGCCGAGGGAGTGAGGCGGCGGTCAACGCGCGCGCTGAGCGCCACCTACGCCGCGCCGTCCAGCGCCGCCAGCGCTCGCCCCGCCGCCGGCGCGACCTCCGGCTCCAGCCGCCCCAGCAGCGCGAGCCACCCCGGCTGCATCGCGATCGCGCGGCGCAGCTGCGCCAACCCCGCGTCGCGGTCGCCGTGGTCGAACTCCGCGAGGGCCGCCCAGAAGAGGAGCTCGTGGTTCTCCGGCGCCAACGCCGAGGCGGCGCGGTAGGCCTCGCCGGCCTCGGCGTGCCGCCCTTCGCCGGTCAGGTCGTCGCCGACCGTCGCCAAGGTGTAGGCGTCGTGGAGCACCAGCAGCCGCTCGAGCTCGTCCAAAGGCTCATCGTGATCCTCGACGCGCAAGTCGACCGTGCGGCGCCACGGCTCGCCGGATGCCGGCACGACGACCATCGCGGACGACTGCTTGCCACGGGCGTCGCCGCCCGCGGCCTCGGCGGCGCGGAGCGCCGCGAGCATCCTGCGGGCCAGCGGCCCCGTGGTGCCGACGAACGCCTCAGCCATCGCCGGCCACACGTCAGCCGAGGCCATCATGTTGGCCTGGACGCTGAACGCATCCCCGACCGCATGGCCCGCGAACACGATGCAGCCGTCGCCCGAGTGCGTCGCGGGCGGCCCGTCGGCCCCGATCACCGACACCTGCCGGAAGCGCGCGGCCTCGTCGTCGGCCAAGAGCGCGCGCAAGGCGTCAGCCGGCGCGGCCCCGTCTCCCAGCGCATCCAGCAACCGCGGCCCGTACGCCGGCTCCGCGATCGACTGCGTCGCCACCGCCCCCACGCCCGGCCGCGCCCACGTCACGATCGAGCCGACCGAGAACCAGTGCGACTGGACGGCGGCGCCCAGCTCGCCGGTTTCCTCGTCGCGTGCGACGATCGAGTACGTGCCGCGGCGGACCATGCCCCAAGCATCCCATCAGGCGATCCTCGATCGCATCGCCGCGATCCCCGAGGGCTTCGTGCGGACATACGGCGACCTCTCGCCGGGCGCGCCGCGGCTCACCGGGACGGTGCTGCGCAACAGCGACGACGCCGACGTCCCGTGGTGGCGCGTCGTGCGCGCCGACGGCTCGCTGGCCAAGGGCGAGCGCCAGCGCGCGCTGCTCTTCGACGAGGGCGTCCCGTTCCTGCGCAACGGCAGGATCGACCTCCGCGTCGCACGGATCCCGCACGACGTGTGACCATGTCGCCTCCGCCATGCCCAACATCTACGACCCGCACTTCGACGAGCCCCGCGAGACGGTGGACGGCTTCACCGCCTACCGCGCCCGGCTCGGCCACCAGCTCGGCACCGAGCGCGTCGGCCTGAGCTACTGGCTCGTCCCGGCCGGCCAGGTCGCCTACCCCTATCACTTCCACCTCGCCGAGGAGGAGGTGCTCGTCCTGCTCGAGGGCGACCTCGCGCTGCGCACGCCGCAGGGCTGGCAGCGGATCCGGCGCGGCGACGTCGTCCGCTTCCCCGTCGGCGAGGACGGCGCGCACCAGCTCGTCAACGACGGCGAGACCGACGCGCGCTTCCTCTCGGTCAGCACGCACGGCCAGCCGGACGTCGTCCTCTACCCCGACGAGGGCAAGCTCTGCGCCGCGGAGCGCACGCCGGACGGCTCCGGCCTCAAGGTGTACTTCAACATGGGCGACATGGTGCACTACGACGAGGGCATCGCCCTGCCGGAGGTCCCCGATGTGGACCCAGCGTGAATTCGCCCTGGACCCGCGCCCGCGCGGCTTCCACCTCGTCACGCGCGAAGTCACGGACGCGCTGCCCGAGCTCCAAGGCCTCGGCGTCGGCCTGCTGCACCTCCACATCCTCCATACCTCGGCGTCGCTGACCCTCAACGAGAACGCCTCGCCCGACGTGCGCCGCGACTTCGAGACGTGGGCCAACGCCGCCGTCCCCGAGGACTTCGCCTGGACGCACACCGACGAGGGCGCCGACGACATGCCCGCGCACGTCAAGGCCTCGTTGATGGGTCCCTCGCTCACGCTGCCCGTCGCCCAGGGCCGCCTCGCGCTGGGCACCTGGCAGGGCATCTACCTCTGCGAGCACCGCGACCGCGGCGGCGCCCGCCGGCTGATCGCCACCCTGCATGGCGAGTGAGGTCCACGGCCCGTACGCCGGGCTCGTCGCCGCGCACGGCCTGAGCGCCAGCCACCGGATCGTCCTGGAGGAGATCCCGGACGGCGCGCGCGTCCTCGACGTCGGCTGCGCGACCGGCTACCTCGCGGCCGAGCTCACCCGCCGCGGCTGCACGGTCGACGGGATCGAGTTCGACCCCGACGCTGCGCAGCAGGCCCGCGCGCACTGCCGCGCGGTCGTCGCCGGCGACCTCGAGGCCGCGGCCACCCACGCCGAGGTCGAGCGGATGCTCGCCGGCGTCCAGCCCGACGTCATCGTCTGCGCCGACGTCCTCGAGCACCTGCGCGACCCGTGGGCCGTCCTCGCCTGGCTGCGCACGCTGCTCGCCCCCGGCGGCCGCGCGCTCATCTCGGTCCCGAACATCGCCCACTGGACCGCGCGCCGCGCGCTCGTGCGCGGCCGCTTCGACTACGCGGACTTCGGCCTCTTCGACCGCACGCACCTGCGGTTCTTCACGCGCACGAGCGCAAGGGAGCTCGCGACCGGCGCCGGCTTCGCCATCGACCGCGAGCGCTTCTCCGACGCGCCGCTGCCGCTCGAGTCCCGCCTCCCCGCGCTCAACCACGTGCGCGCCGCGTGCGTCCGACGCGCGCCCGCGCTGTTCGCCCTCCAGGTCGTGCTGGTCCTGAAGACCTAGCGCGACCCGTACCGGCTCCGGCGCATCTCCTTGATGTCGTCGCCCATCGGTCGCGTCCCCAGCGGCCCCGCGCCGAGCAGCTCGGGCTGCAACCGCGTCCGCACCAGCTCGCCGCCGACCGCGTCGACCCGCAGCGCCGAGGTTCCCGGCCGCGCGCTCACGACGCGCACCAGCTCGGTCCCCTCGAAGACGAGCCCGACGCCGTCGTCCGCCGCCCAGCCGCCCGGCAGGTCGCCGCGGCGCACCGACTCCAGCCACACCGGCAGCCGCTCGGGCTCCCCGTCGGCATGGACGGTCAGCGAGCCCGGCAGGAAGCCGAGGCCCGGGTTGCACTCCGGCGGGCCGAAGGACTTCGTGCAGCCGCCCTGGAACCAGCACATCGCGCCCGCCGAGAGGCCCGCGAGCACGATCCCCCGCTGCCACGCCTCGCGCAGCACCTCGTCGAGCCCGTGGGCGATCCAGATCGCCAGCAGGTTGCGCAGCGAGCCGCCGCCGACGTAGACGACGTCGTGGGCGAGCACGATCTCCCGCAGCGAGCGCGGGTCCCCGTGGCGGCGGAAGAGCGAGAGCACCGTCGCCAGCGCGGCGCGGTTCCCGTAGGTCTGGTGGAACGAGGCGATCTGCTCGTTCGGGTCGCCCGAGGCGGTCGGCAGGAACAGGATCCGCGGCTCGCGGCGGCCGCTCAGCTCCAGGACGAGCTCGTCCAGCGCCGGGTCGCCGGGCTGCGACGTGAAGCCGCCGCCGCCCATGGCGAGGATGGTGGGCGCGCGCTCGCGCTTCCCGCCCGGAGCGCTCACGCCACCGCCAGCGCGGCGCGCTCACCCAGGTAGCTGACCGCGAGCGGGTGCTCGCCGTCGGTGGAGACGCGGAACGCGCGGGCCTTCGGCCGCGACGAGACCGCGCGCAGGAGCTCGCGCCCCTCGAAGTGCAGGGCGGCGCCGTCCTCAGCGGCGTAGCCCTCGCGCATCTGCCCGGCGGCGATCATGTCGCGGAACGCCTCGCCCCGCTCGGCCTCGCCGTCGTAGTGCACGCAGTTGGAGTGTGGCAGCAGGCCCAGGCCGCGGACGGGCTCCGGCGGTCCGTGGAAGGCGGTGATCGCCTCGCTGAACCAGCACAGCGAGCCGGCTGAGAGACCGCACAGCAGCACGCCGCGACGCCACGCGCGCTTGAGGATCGTGTCCAGGCCGTGCGCGCGCCAGGTCCCGAGCAGGCTCAGGACGCTCCCGCCGCCGACGTAGATCAGGTCCTGCGAGAGCAGATGCGCCTCGAGGTCGCCCTCGACCGCCCCCGCGCCCTTGTCGCGGCGGAAGAGCGAGACGTGGCTCGTCTCCGCGACCGCTGAGAAGCGCCGGTAGAAGCGCACGACGTAGTGGTCGGCGTCGCCCGACGCCGTGGGGATGAAGCAGACCTTGGGTCGCTCCACCCCCGTGGCCGCGAGGACGTAGTCGTCGAGGAGCGGGTTGCCCGACTCCATCGAGAACCCCCCGCCGCCGAACGCGACGATCTGCGGTGGCCGCATGGACATCGTCACAGGGTGCCCGCCGGCCGTCCATCCTGGCTCATACGGACGGTCGGAAGCGCGCTCGACCGGCGGTCCTGCGCCGGGCGCCTCAGCGGCCGGTCCACACGGGTTCGCGCTTCTCCTTGAAGGCCGACGCGCCCTCCTTGGCGTCCTCCGACGTGAAGACCACGGCACCGATCTGCCCCTGCTCGTCCCACTGCTCCTCGCTCGTCCAGTCGTACTGGCGCTGGACGATCTCCTTGGTCGCCGAGAGCGCGAGCGGGCCGTTCCCTGCGATCGCCGCGGCGAGCTCCAGCGCGGCGTCGAGGGCCCCGCCCTTGGGCGCGATCCGGTTGACGACGCCGAACTCGTGGAAGCGCTCGGCCGGGAGCGGGTCGCCGGTGAGCGCCAGCTCCATGACCACGTGGTAGGGCATCCGCTTGGGCAGGTGCAGCAGCGCGCCGCCGGCGGCGACGAGCGAGCGCTTGACCTCCGGGATCCCGAGCTTGGCGCCCTCGGCGGAGACGATCAGGTCGCACGCGATCGCGATCTCGAAGCCGCCGGCCACGGCGAAGCCCTCGATCGCGGCGATCAGCGGCTTGCGCGCGCCGCGCTGGGCGATGCCGGCGAAGCCGCGGTCGCCGTACCACGGCGACTCGCCCTTGACGAACGCGCCGAGGTCCATCCCCGCGCAGAAGAACCCGCCGGCGCCGGTGAGGATCCCGACGCGGAGGTCGTCGTCGGCGTCGAGCGTGTCGAGCGCGTCGGCGATCCCCTTGGCGACCGCGGCGTTGACCGCGTTGCGCACCTCGGGGCGGTTGAGGGTGATGACGAGGACGCCGTCGCGGCGCTCGGTCAGGACAGCGGGCTGATCATCGGACATGGCCGCGAAATCTAGGGGACTGTCCCCCAACGGTGTTGGGGGACAGTCCCCACGGCTGTGCCTTCCCCTAGCGCAGGGCCTCCGGGCCCTTGAAGGGCATGGTGGTCGGCGCGCGCTTGGCGAGCGTCTCGTTGTCGGTCAGGTCGGTCGGGCGCTGGGCCAGCTTGACCACCGCGTCCGCCGCGGCGTCCGAGAACTCGTCGAACGCCTGGAGGTTCAGGTTCGCGAGCGTGTCGCAGGCCTGGTGGTAGCACGGGTCGTACGCCGCGCCCGCGGTCCCGCCGTAGATCTGCGCCTCCTCCGCCGTCTTGATCTCCTCCGCGCCGGAGAACGTGCCGCCCGCCGGGATCCCGGCGTCGATGAACGGGCCGTAGTCGGAGCGGCCGTCGAATGCCGTCGACTGGTGCGCGAGCCCGCGGCCGTCGAAGTACGTGGTGAAGATCGACTCGATGATGTCGGAGCCGACGGGGCCCGGGGTGGGTGGGGACGGGCTCGTGTTGTCCGAGCCGTCGCCGTCGTAGACCATCCGCACGTAGTTGGGCGAGGCCACCATGTCGAAGTTGAGGTTCGCCATGATGTCGTCCTTCTGCTCCTGGGTGAGCGACTCGACGTAGTGCGTCGAGCCGAGCAGGCCGGACTCCTCGGCGCCCCAGAACGCGAAGCGGATGTGGTTCTTCGGCTTCTTGAGGACCGTTGGGAGCTCCTCGGCGATCTCGAGGTCCTGTGCGGTCCCCGATCCGTCGTCGTTGATGCCCGGGCCCTCGAGGACGGAGTCCAGGTGCGAGCCGACGACGACCGTCCGCGAGGTGTCGCCCTTCTTGGAGTCGGCGATCACGTTGTAGGTCTCGCGCGTCTCGTTGATCGTCGTCGTGACGATGTGCAGCGCGGCCGGCGGGTCCTGCGCGAGCGCGTCGCCGGCGGCGAAGGACGTGAACAGCACCGGGACGTCCTTGGGCCCGCCGAGCGTCCCGCCCTGGGAGTCGGTGCGACCCGGTTGCCCCTCGTTGAAGATGATCACCGCCGACGCGCCCGCGGCGACCGCGTTGTCCACCTTGACGGCGAAGTCGCACGTGCCGCGCTGGACGAGCGCGATGTCGCCGGCGGTGAAGCCGGCGAAGTCCTCCGGCTCGCACCCGCTGGTCGAGCTCGGCTCGGCCGTGGGCGGGAGCGTCACGTCGACCGGCTCCACGGCGGCGGTCACGTCGCCGCTGCCGGAGTACTGCATGATGGTGAAGTCGTCCTGCGGGCCCTCGGTGAAGTCCCCGAGCGTCGAGGGCGACGTCTCCTGGAAGAACGGGAAGTCGAACGGCTGGACGGTCACGGCGTAGCCCGCGTCCTGCAGGCGGCCGGCGACGTAGTCGCGCGACTTCAGGAAGCCGGCGGTGCCGGACGCGCGCGTGCCGCCGTTGCGCTCGCCGATGTTCGCCAGCGCGCGCTCGTGGCGCACCATGCCGGTCACGGTGACCGCCTTCTGGAGCTGCGCGGAGTAGTCGGGCTGCGGCTTGGGCGGCTTCGGCTTGTTGGCCGGGGCGGTTGCGGGCACGGCGGCGGACGCCAACAGGGCGCACGCGACCGCGGCGAGGGATGCTCGCTTCACGGGAGGACCTCCGATGCGGATTGGACCGCCGCGCGCGCACGTTCCCCACGACGCGCGCGCGGCTGGATGTGGCCCTCCGTTTGCCGAGATGCGCCCTGCCGAAACCTCCGGCGCTCAGCCGGCCGCTGCCACGCGGCACGGCTCACCGCGCAGCGACGGGCACGCGGGCAGCGCCGTCGGGACGTCGATCCCGTCGACCACCGGCAGCACGAGGCGCGAGACGTGCGCCGGGCCCGCGGAGACGGTGACGTTGGAGGTCCCCGTCTTCGGCACCGTGTTCGCGAACGCCCACACCGGCTGGTCGCCGCGCGGCGGGCCGAGCGTCACGCGGATCCGCGAGCCGGCGCGGTAGGCGTGGCCCTCGTAGTAGAGCGGGATCGTCAGCATCGCGCCGGCGGCCGGCAGGTTCGACTGGTCGGCGGCGCGCAGCGAGAGCACGGGCGCCAAGTCGGTGGACTTGGTCGCGTCGAGCTTGCGCATGCTGGCCCGCAGCCAGCCGCTCTGCACGAACGTCTCGCTCCCGTCGGGCCGCAGCTCGGTGACCGTGGCCTGGAGGTCGACGTCCGGCGTCGAGGCCTTCACGAAGGCCTCCACCTTGCCCGCGCCGACGACCACCGTGTTGGCGGTGAGCGGCGCCGTCGTCCAGGTCGCGACCGCGCCGGCAGCCGGCGTCGTCCAGTTGTAGGACGGCGTCGTGGTCCAGAGGCCGTTGGTCCCGCCGTCGGTGTTGCCGGTGAAGCTCGTCGCCGGCCGCGACGTGCGCGACCACGTGAAGGCCGACGTGCTGTCGGCCGCCGCGGGCGCGTCGGTCAGCGCGCCGGCGTCGCCGAGGTACCACGACTGCGCGCGGGTCCCGGGCAGCGGGAACTTCGCGAAGGACTGCTCGAAGCCCGGGCCGGGCGCGAAGGCCGCCGGGCCGCCGGCGCCGTTGTCGAACTCGACGCGGACCTGCGGCAGCGCCTCGAAGGCGGACTGCGCGGCGGCCAGCGTCGGCTGGGCCTGGATCGGGTCGTCGGGCAGCGTCAGGCCCTGGACGCCCATCGCCGCGGAGAAGACCGTCGGCGCGAGCGCCTTCGTCGCGTCGCTCAGCTTCGGCGCCTGACGGGCGACGTAGAGCTCGAGGAAGTCGTACCAGCGCGTGAACGTCGCGGGGTCGAGCGAGTCGATGTGCGTGCCGTTGGTGAAGGTGAACCACTTCTTGGAGGTGCCGGTGAAGTGGTCGGCGAGCGCCGGGCAGTGGCCGCCGGTCTGCTCGTCGGTGAACTGGCAGGCGAGGAACGTCGGCACGTCGATCTTGTGCACGAACGTGATCGGCGACAGCGGGTCGGCGACCTTCGGCACGTAGTGGTCGTTGGCCGCGGTCTTCTTCAGCAGGTCGACGGCCTGCGGGTGGAGGTCCTGGTTGGACTTGCACGTGGCGTCGCCGCCGGCGATGCGCTTGAGCGCCCAGGCCTGGCCGCCGGTCTTCGACGCCGCCTTGGCGTCGTGCACGCGGTCCTTGGCCCAGGAGAGCGCGAAGCCCGTGTTGAGGATGCCGCCCGGGTAGAGCGTCGTCTGCGTGTTGTCGATGACCGACAGCGGGGCGATCGCGGCGAGGCTCGGCGGGCGCGTGGCGCCGACGAAGAGCTGGCTGATGCCGCCGTAGGAGATGCCCATCATCCCCACCTTGTTGTGCAGGACCCACGGCTGGCGCGCGACCGTCTCGATGACGTCGTAGCCGTCGAGGCCCTGGAGCGGCTCGAAGTAGTCGAACGCGCCGCCGGAGCAGCCGGTGCCGCGCATGTTGACGTCGACGACCGCGAAGCCGAGCAGCTCGGCGACCTGGGCGATCGAGGACTCGCCGCCCGCCGGGTTCGCGTAGCCGTAGCCGGCGTACTCGATCAGCGTCGGGAACGGGCCCTTGCCGCCGGCGGTTGGGAGGTGGACGTCGATCGCGAGCCTGGTGCCGTCGCGCGTGGTCAGGTAGCCGTAGCCCGAGGACGGGATCTTCTGCTTGTAGGTCTTGGTCGTCGGCGGCGCGGAGCGCTGGCTCAGGACCGTGACGGCGCGCGAGCGCTTGCCGGCGGCCGTGCGCACGACGTAGCCCTTGGCGGGCGTGACCTGGCGGAAGACGACGCCGCCGAGCGGGCCCGCCTTCTGGGTCTCGACCTTCTTGCCCTTGCGGGTGACGAGCGTCAGCTTCGCGCCCTTGGCCGCGCCGGTGACCTGGACCTGCTCGACCGATCCGCGGACGCTCAGGCCGGCGGCGCCGGCGGCGCTCGCGACCACCAGCGCGAGGACGAGGACGGTGGCCAGGAGCACGACGAGCGGCCCGGCATGACGGCGGAGCGAGAGACCCATGGCCGGGAGCCTCTCATGTTTCCTCGACGGGACCGTGCAGTTCCCCTCTCGGGGTCCTCGCGGCTACGCGGCGAGCGGCTCGCGCTCGGGCACGACGGGCGCCACGCGCGTGAACTCGATCGCGCCGTCCTCCAGCGCGCCGCGGCGCAACATGAGGATGTCGCGCGCGTAGTTCTGGTACAAGCGCCACGGCGCCTTGACGCCCTGCCGCGGGAACTGGTCGATGGCGCGCGCGACGTAGCCCGACTTCAGGTCGATGAACGGCAGCGTCTCGAGCGACGGGTCGTGGTTGCGCGGCGTGACCTGCTGGTAGCCGTGCGCGTCCATGTGGTTGAGGAGGCGGCAGACGTACTCGCAGGTCAGGTCGCACTTCAGCGTCCACGAGGCGTTGGTGTAGCCCAGCGCGATCGCCAGGTTGGGGATGTCGCTGAACATCATGCCCTTGTAGCCGATGGTGTCGTTGAGGGCGATCTCCCGGCCGTCGACGACGATGTCCATCCCGCCGAGCGCGAGCAGGTTGAGGCCGGTGGCGGAGACGACGACGTCGGCTTCGAGCGTCGCCCCGGAGGCGAGCTCGATCCCGTCCTCGGTGAAGGTCGCGATCGTGTCGGTCGCGACCGACGCCTTGCCGCTGCGCAGCGCGCGGAAGAGGTCGCCGTCGGGGACGAGGCAGACGCGCTGGTCCCACGGGTTGTAGGTCGGCGTGAAGTGCGGGTCCAACGGGATGTCGTCGGGCAGCTGTGCCTGGACGGTCTTGGCGATCACGCGCTTGACGAGCTTCGGCAGGCGGCGGCTGAGCGCGAAGAACGCGGCCTGGGTGGCGACGTTCTTCCAGCGGACGATGGTGTAGGCCAACTTGGACGGCAGCGCGCGGCGGATCGCGTTGGCGATCGGGTCCTCGCCGGGGAGGGTCATCACGTAGGTCGGCGAGCGCTGGAGCATCGTCACGTGGCCGGCGTGTTGCGCCATCGCCGGCACCAGCGTGACCGCCGTCGCGCCGCTGCCGATGACCACGACGCGCTTGCCGGAGTAGTCATAGTCCTCGGGCCAGTGCTGCGGGTGGATCAGCTCGCCGCCGAAGCGGTCGAGGCCCGGGAAGTCCGGCGTGTAGCCCTCGTCGTAGCGGTAGTAGCCGGTGCAGGTGAAGACGAAGCCGGCGGTGAGCGTGACGGGGTCGCCGCCGTCGGCGTCCGTGCGCTCGGCGGTGACGGTCCAGCGGGCCGTTGCCGAGGACCACTCGACGCGCGTGACGCGATGGCCGAAGCGGATGTGCCGGTCGATCCCGCCGTCGCGCGCGGTGTCGCGGACGTACTCGAGGATCGCGGGGCCGTCGGCGATCGACTTCGCGGCCGTCCACGGCTTGAACGAGTAGCCGAGCGTGAACATGTCCGAGTCCGAGCGGATCCCCGGGTAGCGGAAGAGGTCCCAGGTGCCGCCGATCGCCTCGCGCGACTCGAGGATGGCGTAGGACTTGCCCGGGCAGTTGGCCTGCAGGTGATGGGCCGCGCCGATCCCGGAGAGCCCCGCACCGACGATCAGGACGTCGACGTGTTCCGTGGTCATGGCGCAGATGATACGGCCGAACGCGCGCGTTCAGACCAGGAACAGCGTGAGGTCCGGCTCACGCTCGCCGCGCAGCACCGCGAGATCGACCTCGACGCAGCGCATGCCCCGCGACTCCGCGAGCACGCGCGCCTGCGGCTTGATCTGCTGCGCGGCCAGCACGCCCTGGATCTCGGCCATCGCCGGATCCTCCCTGATGCGGTCGAGGTAGCGCGAGAGCTGCTCCACCGCATCGATCGTCGCCACGCGCTTGATCTCGACGGCGACCCATCCGTCTTGGTCATCCCGGCACATCAGATCCACCGGCCCGATGTCCGTCGGCCACTCCCGCCGCACCAGGCGGAACCCCTCGCCACACCAATGCGGCTGCTCGGCCAGCAGCTCCTGGAGATGCGCCTCGACACCGTCCTTCTCGAGCGCCGCCGCCTCCCCCATGTCATGCGTGACATCCGAGACCACCTCGGTGATGGCGATGTCGAGCCGATCCTCCGTCGCACCGGCACGCTTGCGCACGACCATGTGGGAGAGCGGGTCGCCCTCGTACTCGATGACCGTCGGCGGGGTCATCCAGTTCTGCGGCTTGTAGCCACCGGTGTCGGCATGCACCATCACGCTGCCGTCCGACTTGATCATGAGCAGCCGCAGGGCTTCGGGCAGGAGGGCATCGAGGCGTCCGGAGTACCGGACCTCGCAGCGGGCGACGATGAGGCGCACACGCGAGAGATTACGGCCCCGAACGGACGTCCGAAGCTCCCACGCGACCGGCCGCCTGGAGGCGCCGGCGCAATCCTGGGTCCTCGCGGGCGCTGCCACCGTCACCGTTGCCGGCGGGTCACCGTCTCGTCCCCTATGAGCTCCAACGACAGCGGAAGGGCGCCCGTCTTGATCAGGTTCGCCAGACGCTGAGCGGACTTGATCGTGAAGCTGCCCGAGATCTGCGACCCGTTGCCGCATCCTGACCGCCGACGGTCATGCTACTTTGATGTACATGACGACCGTCGGTGTCGCAGAGCTTCGCCAGAACCTCAGCCGCTACCTGCGGCTCGTGGAGAAGGGAGAGCGCCTCGTCGTCACCGAGCGCAACCGGCCGGTGGCGGAGCTCGGCCCGCCGCCCGCCACCGGTGAGACGCTCGATCGACTCATCGCCGAGGGGCGTGTCTCCAGGCCGGCACGCCGTGGCCTGCCCGCGCCGCTGAAGCTGGATGGCGATCCCGCGGCGCTCAGCCGCGCGCTGAACGAGATCCGCGGGGACCGCTGAGCCGGTGGCGCTCTTCTACGCCGACGCATCGGCGCTGGTGAAGCTGGTCCGCCAGGAGGCCGAGACCGCAGCGCTGAGCGCGTTCCTGGCCGGCGCCGACATCATCTCCAGCGAGCTCGTCCTGACCGAGGTGCCGCGCGCGGTGCAACGCGCCGCATCCTCCGATCCGGCGCTGCCGCTCGACGCCCTGCTGGCCAGCGCCGACGACGTCCTCGAGGCGCTTGCGCTGCTCCCCGTCGACCGCGGGCTCCTGCTCACGGCGGGCGCGCTCGCCGAGCCGATGCTGCGCGCCCTCGACGCGATCCACGTCGCCTCCGCCGTGGCCGTCCTGCCGATCGACGGCTTCGTCACCTACGACGATCGCCAGGCCGCCGCCGCGAGGCTCGCCGGCCTCCGCACCGTCGCCCCCGGCTGACCGCGCCCGGTCGCCGCGGACGGCGCCTAGCTCGACGCGCCGCGCCCCGTGCGCTTCTGCGGCTCGTCGATGAGCTCAGAAGCGGCTCGGCGGTCCCTGCGACCGGGAGGGGGCGCAGGGACCGGCAAGCGCATGGCGTTCGTGCCCGGAAGGCGACGGCATCCGTTCCGGGGGCGTCCGTGCCCTTGCCTCCTGTTCCCCATCGGCCGCGGCGACGGGATCCTCAACCCCGTGTCCGCCCGCGTACCTCAGGCTTCCAGCGCGTCGGGCTACAGCGGCGTCCCGCCCGTGCGCAGCTGCACGTCGTGGCGGCGGTGCTCGCCGAGCGTGAAGCAGGGCTCGGGCTCCTCGGCGCCGGTGATCCACCCCTCGATCCGCTCCGCCAGCGCCGGCCCGTGCTTGAAGGCGTGGCCGGAGCCGCCGCCGAGCAGCCAGACGCGGCCGCCATGCGCCGGGTGCGGCGCGACGACGAAGCGCTCGTCCGGGGTCATCTCGTACTGGCAGACGCGCGAGCCCACGAGCGGCGCGCCGGCCAGCGCCGGGAAGCGGTGCGCGAGGTACGCGCGCGCGACGCGCTCGAGCTCCGGGTCGTTGCGGCGCTCGGCGGTCAGCGACTCGACGCCCGGGCCCTCCTGGTCGGGACCGACCTTCACGCCGCGGCCGTCGAGGTCGCCCATGCCGTAGGCGGCGCCGTCGAAGTCGACCCAGCCCGGCACGCCCGGCGCGGTCCAGTGCCCGTCCGCGCCGAAGTAGAAGACGTCCTGGTGGGTGATCCGCAGCTCCAGGACATCGCCGAAGAGCTCCGCCATCCACGCCCCGCAGGCCCAGACCACGACGTCGGCCTCGAGCACGCGGCCGTCGTCGAGGACGACGCGCT